>JBDSVV010000312.1:0-9853 GCA_039927035.1 Ornithinibacter sp.
CGATCATCCCCGGCTTCAACCGCAAGGCCGTGCAGATGGCGATGGCCGGCATCTACGACCTGCGCATCCACCACGACGACATCGTCACGCCGCTGCTGCGCCAGTGGGGCGTGTGGGAGCTGGAGGGTCTGGACGCCGACGGTGAGACCGCCCGTGAGGAGCTCGCTGCCGCCGTCGCAGCGCTCGACGCCGAGGCCACCCGCTTCGTCGAGAAGCGCGAGCAGCGGGCGGCCAAGCTCGCGGCCCGTCAGGAGGCTGCGGCGGGGCACTAGCCTGCTCGGGTGAGCACCGCCCTCGTCACCGACTCCACGGCATACCTGCCAGCCGACCTCCTCGAGGGGCTCGGCGTGCAGGTCGTGCCGTTGCACGTCGTCGTCGGTGGTCGGGAGCACTGCGAGGGCATCGACATCGAGCCCGGGCAGGTGGCCGAGGCGCTGCGCGACTTCACCCCGGTGTCGACCTCGCGTCCGGCGCCGCAAGCGTTCCTCGACGCCTATCGCCGGGCCGCCGACACCGGTGCCGACAGCATCGTCTCGGTGCACATCTCCGCCGAGATGTCGAGCACCATCGGCGGTGCCCGGATCGCCGCCGAGGAGTCGCCGGTGCCGGTGACCGTGCTCGACTCGCGGGCCCTGGGGATGGCGATGGGCTATGCCGTGCTGGCAGGCGCCCGGCTCGCCGCCACCGGCGCGGGCGCATCGGAGGTGACCGAACTGGTGCGCGAGATGTGTGGCGCGGCGACGGTGGTCTTCTACGTGGACACCCTGGAATACCTGCGACGCGGAGGGCGGATCGGCAAGGCGGGGGCCCTGCTCGGGTCGGCGCTGTCGATCAAGCCGATCCTCGGGCTGCGCGATGGCAGCATCGTGCCGTTGGAGAAGGTGCGCACGTCCTCGCGCGCGATTGCCCGGCTCGAGGAGCTCGCGGCGGAGGCGGTGCAGCGGCTCCAGGGGGCCCACCCGGGCGAGATGGTCGATCTCGCCGTGCACCACCTGGACTCCGTCGACCGTGCCGAGCGACTGGCCGACCGGCTCCGGGTGCGGCTCGGAGAGTCTGTGGCGGTCAGGGTCGTCGAGCTGGGGGCCGTCGTGGGGGCGCACGTCGGCCCGGGAACCCTCGCCGTCGCGGTCGTGCCGCGGCCGGTGCACTGACCCGTGGGCTGGCTCGTGCTGCAGGTCGCGCTCGTCGCGGCGGTCTGCTTCCTCGTCGGTGGGGTCAACCCAGCCACCCTCGTTGCGCGGATGCTGGGCATCGACCTGCGCACCGCCGGCTCGGGCAACCCGGGCGCGGCGAACGCGGGCCGGGTCCTGGGTCGCAAGTGGGGCGCGTTGGTGCTCGCGCTCGACGTGCTCAAGGCCTACCTCCCGACGCTGGTGGTGCTGCGCACCATGGGCATGGTGCCCGCTCTGGTCGCGGGGCTCGCCGTCGTGCTCGGCCACGTCTTCAGCCCGTTCCTCGGCGGCAAGGGCGGCAAGGGGGTGGCGGCCGCACTCGGGGCGATGCTCGCGATCGCGCCTTGGGTCGCGGTGGGTGCGGTGCTGTTCTTTGCCCTCGCCACGGTCGCGCTGCCCTTCATCGGTGAGGCGTCGGTCGTGACGACCACGGGTCTGCTCGTGGTGGGGGTGCTCGGCGCCCTGGGGGTGCTGCCCCAGGAGCGTGCGGTCGGGGTGTGGCTCGTTCTCCTGTCGTTGCTCGTGCTCTCGCGGCACCGCCGCAACATCCTCGCGTGGTGGGTTCGGCGCATCCGCTGAGGCTGCGGCGCCACGGCGGTCCACACGCTGAAGACCGGTGGCCACGCAGCACCATCCGCGTGAGGTCCGATCTTGCGCGTGCCCACGTTGCGGGCATCGGGACGGGTCGTGGGCCGTCCACAGGTGGGGTCGAGGGCTGCGGCTGTCCACAGACTTTCGGTGGGCGGTCCGGGGTGCGTCGGTGCTGCCTAACGTCGCCGTATGCCGCGACGTCACGCTCCCGAGTTGCCCTCACCGAGGGCCTTGGCCCGACTTCGCGGGAGGGACCGGCCGTTCGTGCCGACGGAGGCTGACCTGTTCGGCAGCCCTGGCGATCGGCGCGGGGTTCGTGGTCGGAGGGGCCTGCCGACGATCCGGCCCGAGCAGGAGGAGGGTGAGGGCGAGACGCGGGCTGGCGTCGGGACCGGAGATGGGGCCGGGGACGGGGGCGGGGGCAGGGCCGGGGGCAGGGCCGGGGGCAGGCACGGTGCGGCCGCGGTTCCGCGCCGCTGGGTGCGGATGCCGCATGCCCTGGCGTCCGCCCGGTGGCAGCCGCGGGGAGCAGCGGTGGTCGGGGTCGTCATCATCTGCATGCTCGTGGCGGCCGTCCTCGGGGTGCGGGTCGCCTGGGCGCGCTCAACCGACGCGGGAACCGTCATCGCTCCCGGCGGTGGGTCTCGCGCTGGGCCGGTCTCTACAGGGACTGCAGCGCAACGGAACTCGCCGCCCTCATCGGGCGGTGGTTCCGGCACGTCGGCAGGCGATGGGGCCACGGAGGCGACGCCTGCCCCGACCGGCGTGGCGCCCGCGACGGCGCTCCCCACCGGTGCGGGCACCTCGATCGTGGTCCACGTCGTCGGCCAGGTGCGCTCGCCGGGAGTGCTGCGACTGCCTGCTGGGTCCAGGGTCTCCGACGCGGTCGCGGCGGCCGGGGGTGCGACGGCTCGGGCGGAGCTGAGCGGGATCAACCTCGCTCGGCTCCTCCTCGACGGGGAACAGGTGCGGGTGCCAGCGCCGGGGGAGGAGGTTCAGGAGCCGGCCGCGCCAGGGGGTGGCGGTGGTGCCGGGGCGGGCGGTGGCGGGGGTGGTGGGTCAGGCGCGACTGGCGGGGTCGTCTCGCTCAACACCGCTGACCTCGCCGGGCTCGACACGCTGCCCGGTGTCGGCCCGGTACTCGCAGCGCGGATCCTCGACTGGCGCGTCGAGCACGGTCGATTCACCAGTGTCGACGAGCTGTCCGAGGTGAGCGGCATCGGCGAGAAGCTCCTTGCGCGGCTCCGTCCGCTGGTGTCGGTGTGACTCGGTCAGGCGCCACGCGCGGGCATCCCGCCTCCGACGTCGCCTCCGTCGGTCCCCAGCCGGACGACAGCCCAGTGCGTGCACGATCCGTCGACACCCCCGCCCGGGCGCGCTCCGACCTGCGACTCCTCGCGCCGGCCCTGGTGGCGTGGGCGATCGCGGCCGGCGCCCTCGGCCTCTCGACGTCCGGCCACCTCACGATCGCAGCCCTCTCCGCGCTGGCCCTGCTGGCTCTGTGGGGATGGGTGGTCCGCGGGAGTCGCAGTGCCACGGCATCCGCGGTGGTCGGGCTCGCGGCACTGTCCCTTGCGCTGGTGGTGCTCCTGCAGGTCGCGGCGGGCGCCCAGTCCAGCCTGCGCGCCCGTGGTGGGGTCCTGGAGTGGGCTCATGACCGAGCCGCGGTCACGGCCGAGGTCGTCGTGACCGGTGACCCGATCGAGGTCGCGTCCACCGGTGAGGAGCCCAGACTTCTCCTCGAGGGCACGGCGCGGGTCCTGGACGTGCGCGGGCGGCGCCACGCGGTGTCGGCCCCAATGTTGTTGACCGGTGGGCCAGAGCTGGCAACGCTGCGGTGGCGCCAGGTGGTGGACGTGGCTGGGCGTCTGGGAGCGTTGCCCGCGGAGGACGACCGGGTCGCCACCCTCTCCGTTCGAGGCGTGCCGACGGTCGTGGCGCCACCGGGGGCGATCGCGCGCGGGGCGGAGCGGCTTCGGTCGGGGCTGCGCACCGCGGTGGACGGAGCGCCCGCTGACGCCCGCGGTCTGCTGCCCGGCCTGGTCATCGGCGACACGACGCGCACGCCGGACGACCTCACCGCCGCCATGCGCGCCACCGGCATGACGCACCTCACCGCCGTCAGCGGGAGCAATGTCGCTGTCGTCACCGGCCTCGTGCTCGCGCTGTGCATCGGGCTGGGCGTGCCGAGGTGGCTGAGGCCGGTCCTCGCGGGCCTTGCCCTCGCCGGGTTCGTGGTGCTGGCCCGACCTGAGCCGAGCGTCGTGCGTGCGGCTGCGATGGGAGCGATCGGACTGCTGGGGATGAGCAGGTCGCGGCGCTCGGCCGGGCTCCCCGTCCTCGGCGGGGCCGTGGTCGTCGTGCTCGTCATCGACCCATGGCTCGCCCGCTCCTACGGGTTCGCGCTCTCGACGCTCGCCACCCTCGGCCTGCTCCTGTTCACCAGACCCTGGGGCGATGCAATCGGCGCCCGGCTCCCCACCCCGTTGCGGGCCTTCGGTCCGGCACTCGCGATCCCCGTAGCGGCCCAGGTCATGACCGCGCCCGTCGTCGTGCTGCTGCAGGGGTCGGTCAGCCTCGTGGGTGTCCTTGCCAACCTCCTCGCGGCGCCGTTGGTACCACCGGCGACGATCGCCGGTGTGGTGGCGGCGCTGGTGTCGGTGCTCTCCGGCCGCGCGGCCACCGTGGTCGCCTGGGCCGGAGTGGTGCCCACCGAGGTCATCGCTCGGATCGCGCGGTGGTCTGCCCGGGTGCCCGGCGGCACGATGGACTGGCCCGACGGTGCCCCGGGGGCGCTGCTGCTGGCCGCGCTCTTCCTCGTGCTCCTGCTCACCGGCCGAGCCCTCGTCGCGGGTGTGGTCGCCCATCCGGTGCTGACGGTGGGGGTGCTGGGTCTCGCCGTTGCCGTCCTCGTGCCGACCCGGGCCATGACCTGGCCGCCCGACGGGTGGCGGGTGGTCGCGTGCGATGTCGGGCAGGGCGACGCGATCGTGCTGCGCAGCGGGGAGGGGCACGCGGTCCTGATCGACACCGGGCCCGACCCACCGCTGGTCGACGGCTGCCTCGATGACCTGGGTGTCGACGTGCTCGACGCAGTCGTGCTCACCCACCTCCACGCCGACCACGTCGACGGGCTGTCGGGCGCCCTGTCGGGTCGCAGGGTCTCCCGGGTCGTGGTGGGCCCGGTGCCCGAGCCGGCCCGAGCGGCCCGGGAGGTCGAACGGCTGGCCCGGGCACGCAGCATACCGGTCGTGGTTGCGCACGTCGGTGACCGACTGCTGTTCAGCGACGTCGAGGCGACCGTCTGGGCTCCGTCGCGGCGGATCAGTGAGGGGTCGGTGCCCAACAACTCAAGCGTCGTCCTCGCGGCACGAGCCGGTGACGTGGACGTGCTGCTCCTCGGCGACGTCGAACGCGAGGCGGCTCACGACCTGCTGCTTCGGATGCGGCGCGACCCCGCCATGACCGCGACGGCAGGGGGCTTCGAGGTCGTGAAGACCCCGCACCACGGCAGCTCCAACCTCGACGCCGACCTCATGGCGGCTGTCGCTGCACCCATCGCGCTGGTGAGCGTCGGGAAGGACAACGACTACGGCCACCCGACGCCGGAGCACCTCGCGATGCTCCGAGCCGACGGGTATGCCGTGTTCCGCACCGACCAACACGGTGACATCGCGGTCATCCAGCGTGCTGGGCAGGTCGTCGTGGCTACTCAGTGAGGTTCGGCACGGCCACAGAATTGGGTCTTGTCAGGAGGCCGAGGCGGGTGGGACCCTCGAGCGTGGCGCTCATTCAGGTCGTCGCGCGGGTGGCGGAAGGACCCATCATGACTACTCCCACAGTTCGCTACCGACGCGCACGCAGAGCGGCCGTGCCACTGCTGGGGGCCGCCGCTCTTGTCCTCGCCACTCCCCTCGCGACCACCGCTGCTGCTGATGGCGGCGGTGCCGACGGCCACCTGGCGGTGGTGGCCACCGGACTCGACAACCCCCGGCAGCTCTCCTTCGACCGGCGCGGCAACCTCTACGTGGCCGAGGCGGGCCGCGGCGGTGACGGCCCGTGCATGGCCGGTCCCGAAGGTGGCACGGTGTGCTTCGGTCGCACCGGAGCGATCACGCGGATCACGACGAAGGGCAGCCAGAGCAGGGTCCTCACCGGTCTCCCGTCCCTGGCTGGTCAGGGCACCGGCGAGCAGGCAACCGGACCGACCGATGTCTCCATCGTCGGCACGCGCAGGCTGGTGTTCACCCTGGGACTGGGTGCTGACCCGGCGGTCCGCGACGATAAGCCCGCTCTGGCGGAGATGGGTACGCTGCGTGAGGCGTGGATGTGGTCCACGCACTCGACCCTGGTGGCGGACATCGCCGCCCACGAAGGCAGCACCAACCCCATCGCGGACCCGGACAGCAACCCCGGTGGCTTCAGCGCAACAGGCGGGAACTACGTCGTTGCCGATGCCGGGGGCAACACGGTGCTCAAGACAAATCGCTCGGGCAAAATCACCACCATCGCCGTTCTTCAGGACCAGCTTGCCGACGCACCACCGTTCCTCGGGCTGCCGGCGGGTACCAAGATTCCGTCCCAGGCCGTTCCCACATCGGTGACGAAGGGCCCCGACGGTGCCCTGTACGTCAGCCAGCTGACCGGGTTCCCATTCCAGCCGGGGCTCGCCAACATCTACCGGATCGACCACCGCGACCGGGTGTCGGTCTATGCGAGCGGCCTCACCAACGTCACCGACCTCGCTTTCGGTCCGGAGGGTGTGCTGTATGCCGTGGAACTCGCCAGCGAAGGGCTCCTGAGCGGACCCTTCGGGTCACTCGTGGCGATCCCGGCGGGTGGTGGCTCGAGCCACATTGTCGTTGAAGGCGGCCTCTTCGCTCCCTACGGCGTCGCGATCACGGGCCGGACGGCCTACGTCACGACCGGCAGCGTCGCACCCGGCGCGGGGCAGGTGGTGGCCATCCCGCTGCCCTGATGCGGTCCTCAGATCGAGTAGGCGGGGTCCGCGGCGCGGGTCGTCGGCGCGGTGGACTGCGCTTTCGCGCTCTCGGTCAGGGCCCCCAGTGCGGCAGCCACCGCGGGGACCCGGCCCATGTCCGGGGTGGTCACGGCCATGACCGTGCGACGTGACGCGGGGCTGATCGGCAGCGCCACGACACCGGGGTGGTGGGCGGTGCGCAGGATGAGGTCGGGGATGAGAGCCACCCCGAGGCCCTCCGCGACGAGCCCCATGACCGCGACGTAGTCCTCGGTCTCATAGGCCACGTCGGGCCGGAACCCCGCGTCGTTGCACAGCTGCAGCAGGTGGCCCCGGCAGCGCGGACAGCCGGCGATCCACGGCTCGGCGGACAGGTCGGCAAGCGAGACCTCGGTGCGCTCAGCCACCGGGTGCCCAGCCGGCACGGCGAGGCGCACCTCGTCGTCGAGAAGCGGGGTGATGACAAACGCGTCGAGGTCCTCCTCCCCGCGCCCGAGGTCGGTTCCTTCGTACGCGAAGGCGATGGCGAGGTCGCACTCCCCGGCCCGCAGGGCTGCCAGGCTCTCTGGCGGCTCGGCCTCGGAGAATGTGATCGTGACGTCGGGGAAGCGAGCCTTGACCAACGAGAGCGCGCGCGGCACCAGGGTCGCCGAGGCCGACGGGAAGGCCACGAGCCGCACTCGGCCGCTTCGCAGCCCGGCGATGGCCGCGACCTCCTCCTCGGCCGCACCCAGCGCCGCGAGCACCGGCGTGGCGTGCCGGGCAAGCACCTGGCCCGCCTCGGTCAGCCGCACGTTGCGACCCACCCGCTCCACGAGGAGGGTGCCGGTGCGCAGCTCCAGGCGGCGCACCATCTGGGAGATGGCGGGCTGGGTGTATCCCAAGGCGCCGGCGGCAGCGGTGAAGCTGCCCTCGTCGGCGATGGCGCGCATCACGCGCAGTCCTGCGGCGTCGATCATGGCCTCATCCTATAACGCTGTGTTATCACGATCCACTCGATCCCAACCATCCGGCATGCCCCCCCTTCGACTAATTGCCCGCCACCCACGCTCGCACCCTCGAAAGCGAGCGTGTGACGTGGGTGGAGGGCAATAAGTCGGGTGGGGTCGGGGGGTGGGACGCGGGGGATACTGATCCGTATGCCGGATGCCGCCCTCCTAGTCGCGCTGTTGCGTCAGCACCCGGGCACCCTGGTCCTCACCGGTGCCGGCATGTCGACCGACAGCGGCATCCCCGACTACCGCGGGCCTGACGGCAAGCGCAAGGTGACCCCGATGCAGCACGGGGAGTTCGTCGGCTCCAGCGACGCGCGCCAGCGCTACTGGGCGCGCTCGTTCCTCGGCTGGCAGCGGTTCTCGAACGCCGAGCCGAATGACGCCCACCTCGCCGTCGCGGACCTCCAGGGCCGGGGGGTGCTCGGGTCGGTCATCACCCAGAACGTCGACGGGCTGCACCAGGCCGCGGGGAGCCCGTCGGTGACCGAGCTGCACGGCTCGCTCGCCGAGGTCGTCTGCCTGACCTGCGAGCACCGCAGCGACCGCGACCTGCTCCAGGCCCGGATGTCGGAGGCCAACCCCGGGTTCGAGCAGCAGGTTCAGGGTGAGGCACCGGACGGGTCGCGGGTGAGCAGCCAGATCCGACCAGACGGCGACATCGTGCTGCCCGACGACGCGGTCACCGGGTTCCACCTACCCCGATGCATGGTCTGCGACGGCGACACCCTCAAGCCCGACGTCGTGTTCTTCGGCGGCTCGGTGCCTCGCGATCGGGTCGACGCCTGCTACGCGCTGACCGACGCCGCGCCGGCCCTGCTCGTGCTCGGCTCCTCGCTCGCGGTGATGAGCGGGCTGCGGTTCGTGCGGCACGCGGCGAAGCGTGGAATCCCGGTCGTCGCGGTCACCCGCGGCCCGACCCGTGGTGATGACCTGATGTCGCTGCGTCTGGATGCCGGGCTCGCTCCGACCCTGGCCGAGCTGCAGCGCTCGGACCTCGCTGCCTGAGACGTCAGGTCGGCCACAATCGCCCGGTGCGCGGTGGTCGCCGGGCCTAGGCTCGGGCCATGGGAGCGATTGGTTCTGGGCCCTTCGAGAACGACGACGCGCTGGACTTCCTCGACAGGCTGGGCGACCTGCCGGTGGGCCAGCGCGCCGGGCGGGTGATCGAGGCGCTCGACGGGGTGCTGCTCGCCCCCGGCCACGTCGACGCATCGCTGATGTGTGAGGCCGTCGCCGGTGCCGCGGCGGTGGGTGCCTCGCTCAACCCGGCCGCCGCGAGCGGCGAGCCCTACCTGCCGAGCTGGCTCACGGCATCCCCGCTGCCGACCACCGATCAGGAGCTCGTCGAGAAGTCGCGCCAAGTCCTCCGGCGGGCGGTGCGCTCCCACGACAACGAGTGGTTCGAGCTGTGGACCGAGGCCGGCCTCGCCGACGACGTCGTGGCCTCCTCCCGGCGAGCCCTCGCCTGGCTGGGGGACCGCGACGACTGACGGCACCACCTGAGCTCGCCGGTCAGACCCGGCGCAGGACCGCCGTGACCTTGCCCAGGATCGTGGCGTGGTCGCCGTCGATGGGCGAGAACGCCTCGTTGTGCGGCATCAGCCACACCTTGCCGTCCTTGCGCTTGAACGTCTTGACGGTGGCCTCGTTGTCGAGCATCGCCGCGACGATGTCGCCGTTGTCGGCGTTCGGCTGCTGGCGCACCACGACCCAGTCGCCGTCGCAGATCGCCGCGTCGATCATCGAGTCGCCGACAACCCTGAGCAGGAAGAGCGAGCCCTCGCCCACGATCTGGCGGGGGAGGGGGAAGACGTCCTCGACGACCTCCTCGGCCGTGATCGGCACGCCCGCCGCGATCTGCCCGAGCACCGGCACGTAGGCAGCCTCGGGTCGGGCGTCGTTGATGCCCGTGACGTCGACGTCGTCGTGGTCGGCGCCGCCGCGGTAGCCGGGCTCGTCGATCGCGGTGTCGGGGGAGATGACCTCGATGGCGCGGGGCCGGTTGGGGTCACGGCGCAGGTAGCCCTTGCGCTCCAGTGCGGAGAGCTGATGGGCCACCGAGCTGGGGGAGGTGAGCCCCACGGCGTCACCGATCTCACGCATGCTCGGCGGAT
>JBDSVV010000313.1:0-5911 GCA_039927035.1 Ornithinibacter sp.
GAGGATCCGGTGACGGCGATGCGGCGTGACATGAGGTGTGCTCGAGGGGCTGTCGGGTCAGAGCCCCAGCGATGCCTCGAAGGCCCCTTCCTCGAGGCGCTGCTTCATCGTCGTGAGGAAGCGTGCAGCATCCGCCCCGTCGACGATGCGGTGGTCGTAGGACAGCGAGAGGTAGACCATGGAGCGGATCGCGATGGTCTCGCCGCCGTCCTGTGCGGCCACCACGACGGCTCGCCGCACGACGCCACCGGTGCCGAGGATCGCGACCTGCGGCTGGTTGATGATCGGCGTGTCGAACAGCGCGCCTCGCGACCCGGTGTTGGTGATCGTGAACGTGCCGCCCGCGAGGTCGTCGGGGGTGATCTTGTTGTTGCGAGTGCGGTCGGCCAGCTCGGCGATCCCCCGGGCCAGACCCGCGATGTTGAGGTCACCGGCATTCTTGATGACCGGGACCAGCAGGCCCTTCTCGGTGTCGACCGCGATGCCGAGGTGCTCGGCGCCGTGATAGGTCACCTCGTCCTCATCGAGGCTCGCGTTGACCGTGGGGTGGGCCTTGAGGGCCTCCACGGCAGCCAGGGAGAAGAACGGCAGGAAGCTCAGCTTGGTGCCCTCGCGAGCTGCGAACTCCGTCTTGGCCCGGTCGCGCAGTCGCGCGATGCGGGTCACGTCGACCTCCACCACCGTGGTGAGCTGGGCCGAGGTCTGCAGCGACTCGACCATGCGGCGGGCGATGGTCTTGCGCAGGCGCGACATCTTCTCGGTCGTGCCCCGCTTGGAGCCCTCGGCCCTCGGGGAGGGGGCGGTCGGCGCAGCCGTCTTGGCCGGCGCAGCCGGAGCGGATGCCGGTGCCGACTCCGCTGCCGTCTTGGTCGCCTTGGCGGCTTCTGCTGCCGCCACGACGTCCTGCTTCCGGATCCGGCCACCGATCCCGGTGCCCTCGACGCCTGCGAGGTCGATCCCGTGGTCGGCGGCGAGCTTGCGCACCAACGGTGTGACGTAGGCGGCGGCGTCACCGCCGTCCTCCTTCGGCCTCGGGGTGGGAGCGGTCGTGGTCGACGCGGCGGGTGCCTCACCGGCCTTGGCGGCGGCATCCTCCGCGCTCTGCTGTGGTGGGGCCTCTGCCGCCTTCGCGGGCTCTGCCTTCTCCGGCTCCGCCGCCTTCTCCGGCTCCGCCGCCTCCTCGGGAGTCTGCTCCTGGCTCGCGCCTCCTGCGCTGCCGCCCACGACTGCCAGGTCGGCGCCGACCGGCACGGTCTCGTCCTCCTGGACGAGGATCGAGGTCAGTGTGCCTGCGACCGGCGAGGGGATCTCGGTGTCGACCTTGTCGGTCGAGACCTCGAGCAGCGGCTCGTCGACCGCGACCTCGTCGCCCTCCTGCTTCAGCCAGCGAGTGATCGTGCCCTCTGTGACGGACTCGCCCAAGGCCGGCATCGTCACCGTGGTGCCCCCACCGGAGGACTGGGCCTGCGCGGAGGCGGTGTCGTTCGCAGCCTCTGCCTGATCGCCGCCATCTCCGGACTCCTCGGCGTCGTCGGGCTCCTCCTGAGCCTGCTCGGCGGGCGCCTCGTGCGCGCTCTTCTGCGGCTCGGCGGCTTCCTGCTCGCTGCCCTGGTCACCGGACCCGCTGCTCGCCGGTGCGGCGCCGTCGCCGATGACGGCCAGGTCGGCCCCGACCGGCACGGTCTCGTCCTCCTCGACAAGGATCTCCTGCACCGTCCCCGCGACGGGGGACGGGATCTCGGTGTCCACCTTGTCGGTGGAGACCTCGAGCAGGGGCTCGTCGACGGCGACCTCGTCACCCACGCTCTTCAGCCACCGCGTCACGGTCCCTTCGGTGACGGACTCGCCGAGTGCAGGCATCTTCACGTGTTCTGACATCGGGACAACTCTCCTCGTTCGATGGTGGCGGACATCACTCTAGTTGGGTGCAGCCGCTGCGGCTCAACCTAGGTGTGGGCATGCAGCGGCTTGCCGGCGAGGGCCAGGTGTGCCTCGCCGAGGGCTTCGTTCTGGGTGGGGTGTGCGTGCACCAGTGCAGCGACCTCCTCGGCGTGGGCGCCCCACGACACGATGAGCTGGGCCTCCCCGACCTGCTCGCCCATCCGCGACCCGACCATGTGGATGCCCAGGACCGGGCCGTCCTTGACCCGCACGAGCTTGACGAAGCCCGCGCTGCGCAGGATCTGGGATTTGCCGTTGCCGCCCAGGTTGTACTCGTAGGTCTCCACGTCGGGGTGCAGCGCCCGGGCCTGCGCCTCGCCGAGACCGACGGAGGCGATCTCGGGCTCGCAGTAGGTCACCCGAGGGATGCTCGACTCCTCGACAGGCACCGGGGCGAGCCCGGCGATCTGCTCGGCGACGAAGATGCCCTGGGCGAAACCGCGGTGCGCGAGCTGCAGCCCGGGCACGATGTCCCCCACGGCATACACCCCGTCGACTGAGGTGCGGCAGCGCTCGTCGGTCACCACGAACCCGCGCTCCAGCGCCACACCTGCCTCGGCGAACCCCAAGCCCTCGGTGACCGGCCCGCGGCCGACCGCGACGAGCATGATGTCGGCGACCAACTCCTCACCGCCCTGGAGGTGCACGGTCACCGAGTCCTCGTCCTTGGTCGCCGAATCGAACGACACCCCCGTGCGCACGATGATCCCACGCTTGCGAAAGGCGCGTTCGAGGGCCTTGCTCACCTCGGGCTCCTCCGCCGCGACGAGCCGGGGGAGTGCCTCCACGATCGTCACCTCGGCACCGAAGGACCTCATGACGGAGGCGAACTCGACGCCGATGACCCCGCCTCCGAGGACCACGACACGGTTCGGCACGCTCTCCAGCCCGAGCGCCTGGTCGCTGGTCATCACACGACCACCGATCTCCAGGCCCGGCAGGGTGCGGGCGAAGGACCCGGTGGCGAGCACGACGTGGCGCCCGACGAGCCGGCGGTCCCCGACCACCACGCTTCGGTCCGCCTCGAGAGAGCCTGTGCCTTCCACGTAGTCCACCGCTCGGGAGCTGACCAGGCCCTGGAGTCCCTTGTGCAGCCGTGCCACCACCCCTTCCCGGTATGCCGTGACGGCGGGCAGGTCGATCCCCTCCAGGGTGGCACGCACCCCGAAGGTGGCGGCATCACGCGTGCTGTCCGCGACCTCGGCGGCGTGCAGCAGCGCCTTGGTGGGGATGCAGCCGCGGTGCAGGCAGGTGCCACCCAGCTTGTCCTTCTCGACGAGCGCGACACTCAACCCCAGCTCGGCGGCCCGAAGCGCGCAGGCGTAGCCACCACTTCCTCCCCCCAGGACGACGACGTCATGGGTGGGTGTGGCGGTGGCCGGCATCAGGGGTGGCTCCTTGATCAGGTCTGGTGGGGGACCGGCGGGGGTTGTGCCGGCCGGCCTGCAGGCATCCTGTCACCGAACCGTGCTCCCGAGCACCTGCGCGCGCACTCCGGGCGTCGCCGCCGGGCCGCACGGCCGGACCGCATATCGTGTGCGCATGGCGTGGTGGAGACGAGGACGCAAGGGCGAGGCACCACATGGCGGAGGTGACCTGGACAGTGCCCGGACCCACCTGCGCGACTTCGTGTCGTCCCGGCGGGGGGTCGAGGCCTACGTCGAGCCGGCGACCAACGTCACGCCCACCACGGTGGTCCTCATCGCTCACGACGGGGAGTGGACCCGCCGCGCCCTGCCCACCCGCCCGCAGGCGTTCGAGGTCGCCCGCGCCCTCGACGTGCCCGTCTACGACGTGAACCTCACCGGATACCCGGCCCGGATGCGACGCTGGACCGCTCAGCAGCGCAAGCCGGGTCGACGCTGACCCCGAACCCCCGCAGGACCCGACCCACTGACGAAAAGGACCACTGATGTCATCAGCGAAGAAGCCCCGCCCCCCCGTGGACGAGGACGTGAAGGCCAAGTTCCGCGCGGCGCTGGACGCCAAGAAATCGCACGGTGGCGCCGACGTCTCGGACAGCACCGAGCACGCGAAGGTCGACCACGCGCACGGGCCGGAAACGACCGCGCGAGAGCAGATGTTCCGCCGCAAGAGCGGCTGACCGCACGCGCCGGGGGCGCACCGGTCAGACGGTGTGGGACTCGATGAGGCTGAGCAGGGTGCCGACGCCGAAACCGGTGCCACCCTTGGGGTGGTGGCCCTTGGCAGCCTTGTCGTTGAAGGCCGGTCCCGCGATGTCGACGTGGGCCCACGCGATGCCCTCCCCGACGAACTCCTTGAGGAAGAGCCCAGCGGTGAGCATGCCGCCGTCGCGGTCACCCTTGTGCGCGATGTCGGCGGTGGGCGTGTCCAGCTTGGCCCGCAGCTCCACCGGCAGCGGCATCGCCCACGCGCCCTCACCGGCCCGACCCGCAGCCTCCACCACGCTGGTGCGGAAGGAGTCCTCGTTGCCCATCACCCCCGCGATGTCGGTGCCGAGCGCGACCACCTGCGCACCCGTCAACGTGGCGATGTCCACGATCCACTCGGGCGACTTCTCGCTCGCGAGGCAGATGCCGTCGCCGAGCACCATCCGCCCCTCGGCGTCGGTGTCGAGGATCTCCACACTGGTGCCGTCGCGCATGATCACGACGTCGCTCGGGCGCTGGGCGGTGCCGCTCGGCATGTTCTCGGCCAGGCAGAGGTAGCCGGTCACCGTCACCGGGAGGTCGAGCTCGGCCGCGGCGAGGACTGTCGCGGCGACCGCGGCGGCCCCGGCCATGTCGCACTTCATCGTGACCATCCCGCTCGAGGGCTTGATGTTCAGGCCCCCGGAGTCGAAGGTGATGCCCTTGCCCACGAGGGCGACCGAGGTGGTCGCGCCGGTGGGTGCCCACGTCATGGTGACGATCCGCGGTGGGTTGGCCGACCCCTGACCCACCCCGACGATGCCACCGAAGCCGCCCTTGGCGAGCGCCTTCTCGTCAAGCACGGAGACGCTCACCTTGGCTGCGGATGCCGTGGTGTGCTTCTTCACGTCCTCGGCGAAGGATTGCGGGAAGAGGAGGTTCGGGGGGGTGTTGACCAGGTCGCGAGCCCAGTCCCGAGCCGAGCCCAGCACCGCGGCTCGGGCCACGGCATCCTTCGCGGCCCGACCCTGACCGGCGCCGGAGACCACGGTGATCCGTGGCCCGGAGCCGACGGGGGCGGAGCCCTTGTCCGAGCCGCGCCGACCCGGCGTCAGGGGCGCAGCCTTGTCGTAGACGTAGCAGCCGGCATACGCGCCGTCCGCCACGGCGGACACGGCCTGCACGTCCGGGGTCGGCAGGGCGAGGGCCACCGTCTTCTTGGCGCGCACCGCGCGCAGGGCCGCGCCGGCAGCGCCGCGCAGGACCGTGTGCGGGTAGGCGGTGCGATCGGTGGTTCCCTCACCCAGCCCGGTGAGCACCACCGACGTGGCCTTCACGCCGGGAACGGCGACGATGCGCAGGACCTCCTCGGCGCGCCCGGTGGCGTCCAGGTCCGAGAGCACGGCCTGGAGGTGGACCACGGCCTTGGGTGGCAGGCCGTGGCCGCTCGCGAGGTCGGCTCCGTCGGTGGTGTGGATCGAACCGACGACGAGGGCCTCGACGGGCAGGTCGGCGGGGATGCGGGTGGTCAGGGCCAAGGACGTCATGCCAGCCACACTAGCGACCGGGCCAGGGCGCAACCGCAGGCGGTAGCGTGCCGAGCATGACCGATCTCCTCCACTCCCCGCTCCACGACCGCCACGTCGTCCTCGGTGCCAAGATGGCCGACTTCGGCGGGTGGTCGATGCCCATCGAGTACCCCGGGGGAGGCGTGGTCGCCGAGCACACCGCCGTGCGCGAGGAGGTCGGTATCTTCGACGTCTCGCACCTGGGCAAGGCTCGGGTGTCAGGACCGGGTGCAGCCGACTTCGTCAACACCTGCCTCACCAACGACGTGCGCCGGATCGGGCCCGGTCAGG
>JBDSVV010000314.1:0-12110 GCA_039927035.1 Ornithinibacter sp.
GCACCCCCGGCTCGACCTGCCCGGGGGCTCCGGGCCCGAGACCAGGCTCGTGGGCACTCCCGCGACGGGGTTCTGGCTGCGCGACGGCGCCACCCTCGTGCTGGGAGCGTTGGCCGAGCCGCTCGACACGACCCGCCAACGACTCCTGGACCTCGGGGTGATCGAGGTGCCCGAGGCCGACTGGGCCCGTTTCACCGTGACGCACCTGCCGGGCCTGCGGCGCAAGGCCCGGGTGCGCAGCCTCTCCCCCGACCTGGACCTGCCCGACACCGTGCCACCACGCCTCGCGCTCACCGTGACCTTCGAGGAGGGGCACCGCGCGCACCTGGTGTGGGGCTTTCGATATGGGGCGGTCGGCGGCGGGGTGCTCGTGCCGCTGTCCGCGGAGGAGCACGACCCGATGCGCGACCGGCACGCCGAGAGGTCCCTGGTCGAGGACCTCCTCGCCGTGCCAGACGTGGCGGAGTTCGAGCCGCTCTGGCACGTCGTGGCCAAGGTGCGCCGGCTGGTTCCCGAGCGGCGGCTGCACGGTTTCACCACGGTGTCCTTCGCCGAGCTGCTGCCGCTGCTGGAGGAGCACCCCCGCCTGGAGCTGAGCACCGTGGGCGAGCCCACTGCCTACAGCGAGGCCGTCGAGGCCCCGCTGATCTCGGTGTCGACCTCCGACGCCGGGGGCGGTGTGACCGACTGGTTCGACCTCGGCATCTCGGTGACGGTCGGTGAGGAGGAGGTGCCACTCGCCCCACTCATCGAGGCGCTGGCGCGCGGGCACGAGCGGCTCATCCTCGAGAGCGGCACCTGGTTCTCCCTCGACCGCCCCGAGCTAGAGGCACTGCGCGCGCTGGTCGAGGAGGCCCGTTCACTGCAGGACAAACCGACCGATCCCTTGCGCATCTCCGTCGTGCACGCCGGGCTGTGGGAGGAGCTCGCCGCCCTGGGGGTCGTCGAGCAGCAGAGCGAACGGTGGGCCCGGTCCGTTGGGGCCCTGCTCGACCTCGACTCGGTCGAGCCGGCCGAGGTGCCCGCGGGCCTCAACGCCACGCTGCGGCCCTACCAGGTCGACGGGTTCCGCTGGCTGTCCCTGCTCTGGGACACCGGTCTCGGTGGGGTGCTGGCCGACGACATGGGCTTGGGCAAGACGATGCAGATGCTCGCGATGGTCCTGCGCGCCCAGGAGCGCGGCGAGCTCGAGAACCCGGTGCTCGTGGTGGCCCCGACCTCGGTGCTCTCGACCTGGGCCGGGGAAGCCGCCCGGTTCGCGCCGGGGCTCGAGGTGGTCGTCGTCGACCGCACGCGCGGCAAGGCGAAGATGAGCCTGCAGGACACGGTCGCCGGGGCTCAGCTCGTCATCACCTCGTATGCCGTGGCGCGGATCGACGAGGCGGAGTTCCGCTCTCGCACCTGGGGAGCCGTCGTCCTCGACGAGGCGCAGTTCGTGAAGAACCACCAGGCCAAGACCTACCAGGCGGTGCGGCGCCTGTCGGCCCGGGCGAAGTTCGCGATCACCGGCACGCCGCTGGAGAACTCGCTGATGGACCTTTGGTCGCTGCTCTCGATCGTGGCGCCCGGGCTGCACCCGAGGCCGGCGCACTTCAAGGAGCAGTGGGCCAAGCCGATCGAGAACGACGGCGACACCGAGCTGCTCGCCTCGCTGCGGCGCCGGATCCGCCCACTGATGCTGCGCCGCACCAAGGAGGCCGTGGCGACCGAGCTGCCCCCGAAGATGGAACAGGTGCTCTCGGTGGCCCTGCACCCCCGACACCGCGCCATCTACGACCGGCACCTCCAGCGGGAACGGCAGCGGCTGCTGGGGCTCATCGACGACGTCGACGGCAACCGCATCGCCATCCTGCGAGCCCTCACCGTGCTGCGGCAGATGTCGCTCGACCCGTCACTGGTGGACGTGGAGTATGCCGGCCTGGCGTCGTCGGCGAAGATCGACGCTCTGGTCGAACAGGTGAGCGAGCTCGCCCAGGAGGGGCACCGCGCGCTGGTGTTCTCGCAGTTCACCGGCTTCCTCGCGCTGGTGCGCGCGCGGCTCGAGGCCGAGGGCATCGCCTACGAATACCTCGACGGTCGCACCCGCAACCGCGCCGAGCGGATCGCGGCCTTCCGCGAGGGCGATGCGCCGGTGTTCCTCATCTCGCTCAAGGCCGGTGGGTTCGGCCTGACGCTCACCGAGGCCGACTACGTCTTCGTGCTCGACCCGTGGTGGAACCCCGCCGCCGAGGCCCAGGCCATCGACCGCACCCACCGGATCGGCCAGACCCGACCGGTCAACGTCTACCGACTGGTCTCGCGCGACACCATCGAGGAGAAGGTCGTCGCGCTGCAGGAGCGCAAGCGCGACCTGTTCGCCCGCGTCGTCGACGACGGCGCAGCACTGTCGAGCGCCATGACGGCCGACGACCTGCGCGAGCTCCTGCGCACGTGAGGATGGGTCTGGCCCCGACGACGCCCACCACCGGTGGCGTGGCACAGTGGCGCGATGGACCAGGTCGAACTCCACTCCGTCGGTGAGGTCGCGGCCCGCGTCGGCGTGACCCCTTCGACCGTGCGGATGTGGGGCCAGCGCTACGGCCTGAATGCATCCGGTCGGTCCCCGGGGGGTCATCGTCGGTTCACCCCCGCTGACGTCGACGTGCTCGAACGGTTCCACCAGGCAGTGGTCTCGGGGGAGAGCCCGATGGCGGCCGCCGCCGCACTGACCGGGTCGCCGACCAGCGAGGCCGCCGGTGGAGGACCAGGCGGTGCGGTCCTGGCGGTGCCGCGGGCCGGGCGCCAGGCCCGCGGACTGGCCCGAGCAGCGTCCCGCCTTGATGAGATGGCCGTCGAGGACGGCGTGCTCGATTCGCTGCGCGAGCAGGGGACTGTCGCGGTCTGGGACGACGTGATCCGTCCGCTCCTCGTGGCGGCAGGGGAGAGGTGGCAACGGACGGGGACCGGTATCGAGATCGAGCACCTGTTGACCCAAGCGATCAGCACGGCCTTCATTCGCTATCTCTCGGAACTACCAGAACTTCCACGAGACCGGCCAGTTCTCCTCGCGGGTGGACCTCATGAGGAGCACATCCTTGCGCTCTACGCGGTGCGGGCCCGGCTCGCAGAAGAGGGCATACCCGCCAGGCTCCTTGGCCCTCGCACGCCGATGCATGCCCTGGCGGCTGCCGCGCAGCGGACCAGGTCGCCGGGAGTGCTGGTGTGGATGAGCATCGAAGACGCTGTTGCAGAAGGGGATTTGATCCTAGTCAGGAACGCCCATCGTCGCCTGAGGCTGTTCGTCGCGGGAGCAGGATGGACTCAGTCACCACCCAGGGACGTCACGGTGACCGGGAGCCTCGACGATGCCGGGGCTCAGCTCGCGAGCGCATGGAGAACGCGGCCGCACCCCGGGACGGTGTAACCCTAGACACTGAAAGTTGCACAAGTCTTGGCTCATTGAATCTTTGAGCGTAGCGTCACGCGTACCCCGCCAGTCGTGGTGGGCGTCCATCCGCGGCAGCCTGTCGCATGCTCCGGGAGCGCCAATGATTCCCTCCGTATCCGGGACCGACATCCCGGTACTGACCTCCGGTCAGTACTCCACGGTCTACAACCTCTTCTCGCTCGTCATCGCCTCGATGTTGTTCACCGCCCTCTTCCTGTTGCTGTCCCAGGGTCGGGTGGCGCCGCGCTACCGCACCGCGCTCGTTGTCTCGGCGACGGTGTGCGGTATCGCCACCTACCACTACTTCCGCATCTTCGCGAACTTCCAGGAGAGCTACCCGGCCGGCGCCACGGTGGGCGCCGACCACGTCCTCAGCAACATCCAGTTCAACGAGGCCTACCGCTACGTCGACTGGCTGCTGACAGTGCCCCTGCTACTGGTGGAGACCATCGCTGTGATGGCACTCGCCCGCTCGGCGTCGCGCGCCCTGCTCCGGAAGCTCGTTCCGGCATCTGCGCTGATGATCCTGCTCGGCTACCCGGGTGAGATCGCCACGGACATGGGCGCGCGTGCACTGTGGGGCGGGCTGTCGACCATCCCGTTCCTCTACCTGCTCTACGTGCTGTTCGTCGAGCTGTCCAAGTCGGTGGCCCGCCAGCCGATCCAGGTACAGAACAGCATCAAGCGCCTGCGCATCTCGCTCCTCGCCCTGTGGGGCGTCTACCCGATCGTCTACCTCTTCCCGATCATCGGCGGAGACTTCTTCGGCGGACCAAACGGCTTCGTCCTGCGGCAGGCGGGGTACAGCATCGCTGACATCCTCGCCAAGGCGGCCTACGGGCTGGTCATCTACAAGATCGCGCGCATCAAGAGTGGCCTCGAGGACAGCCAGTACTCCGAGGACGAGATCGCACCTGAGGACGTGGTCGCACCCGTTCCGGCGTCCGGCCCTGCCACCCTCCGCGAAAATGCGGTGTCGAGGGTCTGACCCCCTGCACATGTCCCTGCTCCGCAGCACCCCCGTCCCCCACCGGGGACGGGGGTGCGCCGCGCCGGTGGCGCTCCGCGACGTCCGGGTCTTCACCCTGCTGCCGATCGCCGCCGCGTTCGTCATCCTTCTCGTGAGCATCGCGTTGCCCGCCGCTGCCATGGCGATCGCCCTCCCGGTCGCCATCCTCGGGGCGATCCTCGGAGTTCCGCACGGAGCGGTCGATCACCTCGTGCCGGGGTGGTTGGGCCTGGACGGTCGGTCGGTCCGCCGGCGCGGCCGACATCCAGCACGGGTCCGCCACGTGCGCTTCCTCTCTGCATACGTCGCGGCGGCCCTGGCTGGCACCGTGTCCCTGCTGTTCGCTCCCACACCCACGTTGCTGGCCTTCCTGGTCCTCTCCGCTGCTCACTTCGGCTGGGGGGAGGTCGTCACGAGTGCCGAACGCTCCGGTCGTGCCACGTTCCTGGGGGCCGGCTCGGTCCTCATCGCCACAGCCAACGGACTGGTCACCGTGGGGCTGTTGGTGTGGCGCAACCCCTCAGTGACCGACGCTTACGTGCGCGCGCTGTCACCCACCGTCGCCGAAGGAAGCATCGTGACGGCCAGCGCGGGAGTCCTCGGCACCCTTGCCGTCGTCACGGCAGCCCTGGTGGTCCTCCTGAGGAGGCGACGCCTGCTGGAGGCCGGGGAGCTAGTCCTCCTGACGTCCGTCTTCATGTTCTGCCCACCATTGGCAGCCTTCGGCGTGTACTTCGGTCTGTGGCACGCCGTGCGCCACTCCGGCCGGCTGCTGGACCTGCTGCGCGCTGACGAGGCCGGGAGTGGGGTGCCAGACCGAGGGTGGGGATCCTCATTCGCCCGTCTGGCCAGATTGTCGAGCGCCCCCACCGCCGCAGCTCTCCTCGCGGTCCTCGTCCTCGTGGCACTGCGCGGCGTGACGACGCTTTCGGCGGAGGTGTCGGTTCTGCTCGCGGTCACCTTTCCGCACGCCGGCGTCGTCGCCCGCCTCGACGTCGCCCGCAGCCGCCGCGTGTCCAGTCTCCGCGCGTCCAGCCCTCCATCCGACACCCTAGGGCTCCGCGGACTCGCACCTGGTGGATCGACTGCAGCCGCGGCGCGGGCCACCACCCGATGAGCTGAGACCACCCACGGACTTCTGCCGCCGATCCGGCGTCGAGCCTGACCGTTGCTCAGCCCGGGTGCGTCATGGCCGTCGGGTCGACGAGACGGTCGTAGTCCTCGTCGCTGACGTGGCCCGATGCGACAGCAGCCTGGCGCAGGGTCGAGCCGTCGTGGTTCGCCTGCTTCGCGATGGCCGCCGCGGCGTCGTAGCCGATGTGCGGGGCGAGTGCCGTCACCAGCATGAGGTCGGCCTCGAGGTTCTGCGCGATCTTCTCCCGGTGGGCCTCCAACCCCACCACGCAGTGCTCGGTGAAGGACCGGCACGCGTCGGAGAGCAGTCTCACCGACTCCAGCACGGCGTGCGCCATCACCGGAGTGAACACGTTGAGCTGGAAATTGCCCTGGGTCCCGGCAAAACCCACCGTCGCGTCATTGCCGAAGACCCGGGTCACGACCATGGTCATCGCCTCGGACTGGGTGGGGTTGACCTTGCCCGGCATGATCGAGCTGCCCGGCTCGTTCTCCGGTATGCGCAGTTCCCCGATGCCGGTCCGCGGTCCGGAGGCCAGCCACCGCACGTCGTTCGCCATCTTCATCAACGCCCCCGACAGGGTCCGCAGCGCCGACGAGACCGCGACGAGCCCGTCGTGCGCCGCCAGCTGCACGAAGAGGTTGTCGGCCTGGTGGAACTCCTCACCCGTCTCCGTCGACAGGTGCTCCGCGACGAGGCGCCCGAAGTCGGCCGGCGCATTGAGTCCGGTGCCAACGGCAGTGCCACCGATGGCGAGCGCGCGGACCCTGCCCACGGCATACCGGACGTCCCCCTGGGCGTCTCGCAGCTGCGCGGCCCACGCCCCGATCTCCTGGCCGAGCGTGACGGGCGTGGCGTCCTGGAGGTGGGTGCGACCCACCTTGACGACGTCGGCGAACTCAGCCGCCTTGGCCCCGAGTGCCGCACACAGCCCGTCGACGGCAGGGTGCAGCCGCTCGGCCACCTCGAGCACCACCGCCACGTGCACCGCGGTGGGGAAGGTGTCGTTGCTCGACTGGCTCTTGTTCACGTGGTCGTTGGGGTGCACCGGGTCCTTGCTTCCGAGCACACCGCCGAGCACCTCGATCGCGCGGTTGGCGATGACCTCGTTGGCGTTCATGTTGCTCTGCGTGCCGGAGCCGGTCTGGAAGACGACGAGCGGGAAGTGCTGGTCGAGATCCCCCGCCGCCACCTCACCGGCAGCCTGCACCACCGCGCGCGACACCTCCTCCGGCAGCAGCCCGAGGTCGGTGTTGGCACGCGCCGCGGCCTGCTTGAGGAGGCCCAACCCGCGCACCACCGCCCGGCCCCAGACGAAGGTGTCACGGCCGATGTCGAAGTGCTCGAGGCTGCGCTGGGTCTGGGCTCCCCAGTAGCGGTCGGCGGTCACCTCCACGGCGCCCATGGTGTCGCGTTCGGTGCGGGTCTCCATCACCCCACCGTATGCCGGTCACCGGCTGCGCGGGCCCCCGTACGACCTCCCCGTCTCGGTACGCGAAGCGGCAATCGCCCGCGCCAGCTGTACGGGTCCGAGATCGCGGGCCCGCTCAACGACTTCTCACCGCTCATCGGTGGATCCAAGCTGAGGGAGCCTCTGAGCACGATGGATGTCCGCGGTTCCCTCGTACGGTCCGCTCACCCGGCGTCCCCACCGTCGGGCATCGACTGGTCCGGGTCGGGCTGGGCGTCAGTCACCTCGACCCAGACGTCGGACTCCGCCGAGCCGACCGGAGAGACGTCGCCGGTGGCGTCGGAGCGTCGAGGGGTCGGCGTCGCGGCATCGTCCGCGGCATCGCGCTGTTCGGCCACCCAGTCCACGCCGGTCATGACCCCGGTGCGCACCTTCCCGACGTAGGAGGAGTACTTCCCCTCGGTCTTGCCGTCGACGGCGTCGCCCGCGCGGGTGAGCTGCTCGTCGATGCGCTCCCGGTTGTCATGGGCGAGCTCTCCCGCCTTGGTCGCTACGCGCTGGAGGTAGTGGTCAGCCTGGTCGGCGAAGGTCGTGAGCTTCTTGTCGAGCTCCATCTCCTTGGCCTTGGCCTCGAGGTCGCGCAGGGCGTTGCGGAACTGATCGGTGGTGGTCATCGGGGGTCCCCCTTCATACGGGTGCTCGGAGCGTGTTCACTCCGGTCTACCCCTTCAACTCGCAGACCGGCATCCGCTGTTCCCGACGCCACACCGACCAGGGAGGAGTCAGGGTCATCCCCGAGCGGCAGCATCGGTGCATCCCCGGCATCCGGTCGGCAATGTCGCCTGTGGATGAGTCACATCTGTCACACTGAGCGCCTGTCCATTCGCAGCGTCGCGGCCCTGTCAGGGCTGCTGCGGCGCCCGACCCGAGGAGCGACGCCGTGACACCGCCTGCCGAGCTCCCGCTCATCCCGGTGGCCGATGGCGCCCAGATGCCGACGATCTGGAGGGCACGCCGCGAGTGGCGCATGGCCTTCGAGCTCGCCGACTCGGCCGTCCACACCCGGCACCTGGCCGGCTGGCCCCCCGGCGACGGCCATCCCGTCATCGTCCTCCCCGGCTTCCTCGCCGGCCCGGAGTCGACCCTCTTCCTGCGCACCCACCTGCGGCGCCTGGGCTATCGGGCCCACGACTGGCGCCAGGGCCGCAACCTCGGCGCCAGCCCCGAGCTCGCCGCCCGGCTCGAGGACCTGCTGCTCGAGATCCACGACCGCTACGGCCGCAAGGTCAGCCTCCTGGGGTGGAGCGCCGGAGGCATCTACGCCCGCGAGATGGCACGGGCGCTGCCCGACTACACCCGCTCGGTCATCACGTTGGGCAGCCCGTTCCGGGGCCACCCAGCGTCGACCCGCGCCTGGCGGATGTATCGCCTGATGAACCGTCGCAACCTCCAGCTCATGTTCACCGACGAGGCACGGGCGGTCCGCGCCGCCCCGCTCGACGTGCCCACGACGTGCATCTACTCCAAGCACGACGGCATCGTGGCCTGGGAGTGCTGCCTCTCAGACGCGGCACCGCTCACCGAGAACATCGAGGTGCACGCCACCCACCTCGGTTACGGCCATGAGCTCGAGACGCTGCGCGTGGTCGCGGACCGCCTCGCCCAGCCCGAGGGCGTGTGGGTGCCCTACGTCGGACACCCTGCCGCCGAGGGTCGGCACGGCTCTGGCAGTGGCGAGCCCGACACCGGACAGACCGGCTGAACCGGTGGCATCTTCTCGCTGGGCCTCCCCGCTGGATGCGGTCTTCCTCATGGGCGAGGCGCCCGAGACGCTGATGCACGTCGGGTCGCTGATGTACTTCACCTTCCCGGAGGGCGAGCAACGCTCCTTCCTCCCGGCCCTGATGTCCCAGGTGCGCACCTCACCCGTGGAGCAGCCGTGGACACTGCGGCTGCAGACCCACCGGGTGATGCGCCAGCCCGTGCACCGCTGGGTCGAGGACGACCACTTCGACATCGACTACCACGTGCGGCACTCCTCGTTGCCCAGCCCCGGCGGCGAACGGGAGGTGGGCATCCTCGTGTCCCGACTGCACTCCAACCCCCTGGACTTCCGACGCCCACCCTGGGAGATCCACGTCATCGAGGGCCTCCAGGACGGGCGCTTCGCGGTCTACACCAAGATCCACCACAGCCTGGTCGACGGCTACACCGGGATGCGCATCCTGCAGCGGGGGCTCTCCAAGGACCCCGACGACCGTGACCACCCGTCGTTCTTCAGCCTCACGAAGTCACCGCGCCCGGAGGGCTCACCGGAGCCCGTCGCGGACATCACCTCGATCCTGCGGGGGCTGGCCTCCTCCCTGGGAGCGATGCCCTCGGTCGCCAAGGCCCTGGTGAACACCCAGCTGCGTCGGGGGTCGAGCACGACCAAGGCCATCTCGTCCTACCAGGCGCCGAACTCGATCCTGAACCAGCGGGTCGGCCGCGCGCGACGGTTCGCCTCCCAGCACTACCCGATCGAGCGGCTGCGGGCTATCGGCAAGGCGCGCGGCTCGACCCTCAACGACGTGCTCATGGCCGTCTGTGCCGGTGGGCTGCGGCGGTATCTCGACGAGCTCGAGGCCCTTCCCGAGCGACCGCTCATCGCGTTCATCCCGGTCAATGTTCGACCCAAGGACAGCGACGGTGGCGGGAACTACGTCGGAGCGACGCTGGTGTCGCTGGCCACCGATGTCGACGATCCGGTCGCGCGACTGGCCGCCATCACCGCGTCCTCACGCGCAGCCAAGGCTCGCATGACGGGCATGTCGGGTGACGCCGTCATCGCCTACAGCGCGCTCCTCCTCGCCCCGGCCGGGCTCCAGGTGGTGCGTGCCATGTCCGGCCTTCCGGCGCCGCTCCCCCTCACCCTCAACCTGTGCATCTCCAACGTCCCCGGCCCGAAGGAGACCCTCTACTGGCGCGGTGCCCGGCTCGAGGCGACCTACCCGGTCTCGATCCCCGGGCACTCGATGGCTCTGAACATCACCGCTCACTCCTATGCCGGCTCGATCAACCTCGGGTTCATCGGCGACCGCGACGGGATGCCTCACCTGCAGCGCCTGGCCGTGCACACGGGTGAGGCGCTGGCCGAGCTCGAGGCAGCGCTCGACCTCTAGAACCCCGGTCCAGAGGAGGGAACACGCCGTCCCGGCATCCGAGGGCACGGCGTGTTCCCCTGCTCTCGACGTAAGCGTTCGGGGTCAGAGGTCGACCGACGCGCTCTCCCCCATGTCGGGGCGCTCGCCGGTGACCTTGGCCTTGACCATCCCGACCAGGCTGCCCACGGTGCCGGGGCTGTCCCAGTACTCCGCGCTCTCACCATCCACCCGCAGCACACCGACCTTGGGGTCCTCGGGCTCGCACTGGAACCACGCCTTCGCGAAGTCGTCCCAGAGCTCGCGCGCCCGGTCGGGGTCCTGGAGGACCGAGGCCCGACCGGCGAGCGACACCCACTTGCCGGACTCGGTGAACGCGACGTTGACCTCGGGGTGACGGCGGATCTCCGCCGCGGCGTCGGAGCCGGCCATGGCCAGGAACCACACCGTGCCATCGGGGTCGACCCGCTGCGAGGTCATCGGCCGGGAGGCGATCGTGCCGTCCTCCTTGACCGTGGTGAGCATCGCGATCCGCTGGTCCTTGATGAGCTCGTGGACGTGCTCGGCGCCGTTCTCGTCGTGCTGGGACATCGTGTCTCCTCGTGACTCGTCGAACGCTCGACGTTAGCCACGGCCACGCGCCATCGGGGGTTTGCGGCCCCGTGGACCCGGGGGCCATCGGCCTGTCGAGGCTCGGCACCGGGCGTGCAGGGCGACACCGATCACACATCGCGCGATCACAACCGCGCGATCACGGCATCCCCCCGCTGGAGCAGGGTGGCCCGCCGCACCGGGTCCATCCGCTCCCAGCTGCGGGTCACCATCACCGAGCGCGCGTTGCTCTCGAACACGTCTCGGTGGTCCTGCACGAAGCTCCAGTAGAGGGCGTCCCAGTCCTCGCGCCACTCCCCCGGGCCGAAGTCGGTCATCGTGCGCAGGTAGTTGCTCCCCGAGACGTAGGGCTTGGTCGTGATGCCGGTGCCCGCGGCGAACTGGCTCATCGCGTAGACGTTGGGCACCATCACCCAGTCGTAGGCGTCGACGAACATCGCCATGAACCACTCGTAGACCTCGTTCGGGTCGGTGCGCAGCAGGCACATCGCGTTGCCGAGCACCATGAGCCGCTCGATGTGGTGGGCCCAGCCGCGCTCCAGCACCCCGGAGACGACGTGGTCGGCGGGGTCCAGCCCGGTGCTCCCGTCCCACCACCCCGGGGCGAGGGGTCTGCCGTGCCGCAGCCGGTTCGAGCTGCGCATCCGCCGCCCGTACAGGTGGTAGGTGGCCCGCATGTACTCCCGCCACCCGATGAGCTGGCGGACGAAGCCCTCGAGCGAGGCCAGGTCGACATCACCCTCATGGGCCCGCTCCAGCACCGCGTCGAGCACCTCGCGAGGGTCCAGGAGCCCGGCGTTGATCGCCGGGCTCAGCGCTGCGTGGAACACGACCGGATGCCGGGTGGAGACGGCATCCTCGTAGGGCCCGAACTGGGTCAGGCGCTGGTCGACGAACTCCGCGAGCGCGGCCCGCGCCTGCTCGTGGGTCACGGGCCAGTCGAAGGCGCCGGCCAGTCCGGGTGCGTCCGGGAACGCCTCGCCGACCCACTCGATCGCTTCGGTGACCTCCGGCAGCGGCGCGGTGCGCGCCCGGGGCGGCACCTCGTGCCCCCGGGGCAGCTTCTTGCGGTTCTCGGTGTCGAAGGACCACCGACCACCCACCGGTTGAGCGCGGTCACGCCCTTCCACGAGCACGTCGAGTCGGGTGCGCTGCCACTGGTAGAAGGTCTGCATGCGGGCCCGGTGCTCACCGAACCACTGCGACAGCTCGGGTCTCGTGGTGAGGAAGGCAGGCGTCTCGTCCACGTGCTCGGGAGCCAGCGTGACTCCCCCCTCGCTGAGCGCGCTGCGGGCGTCACGCAGCAGCCAGTCGTCCACCGGGTCGTGCAGGCGCACCTCGTGGGGCCTGAGCTGCTCGACCAGCGCCGCGAGCCG
>JBDSVV010000315.1:0-3542 GCA_039927035.1 Ornithinibacter sp.
TGCCCAGCCGGGAGGAGAGCTCGCGCTGGGTCATGCCGTCACCGTCGGAGATGTGGAGGAGGACCAGGAAGCGGGCGTAGGACACCTCGACACCCGAGCGGGCCAGTAGGGCGTCGGCGGTGCGGTCCATCACGGCGAGCAGGAGGTGGAGCTCGTGGGCGAGGGAGGGCATGCACACAGACTTGCAGATGCAAGTTGCAGAGTCAATGCTCGAGCCACCATCCCGTAGGTGGAGCACGACCCTGCCGGTGGACCCGAACCCAGGGGGAGCACGGCCCCGCAGCCCGCACCCAGGCCGATTCCACGTGCGTGGCGCGGAACGGCGGCCCCTCGCTAGGGTGCGGCTCGTGACCGACAACGCCGCCATCCATGCCCTGTCCGACCCCGCGACCGACCCGTTCACGGTCGCCGACGCCGCTGCCGCGGTGATCCGAGAGCGCACGGGTGTGCAGAGCCACGACGTCGCCCTGGTGCTCGGCTCCGGCTGGGGCCAGACCGGTGACCTCATCGGCGAGACCCTCGCCACCATCGAGAACACCGACGTGCCGGGCTTCGCCAAGGCAGCCGTCGACGGGCACTCCGGCGTGATGCGTTCGGTCGCGATCGGCGACACCGGGCGCCGGGCCCTGGTCTACGGCACCCGAACCCACTACTACGAGGGCCACGGTGTGCGCGCCGTGGTGCACGGGGTGCGCACCGCCGCCGCGGCGGGCTGCTCCACCATCGTCATCACCAACGGGTGTGGCGGCCTGCGCGAGGAGTGGGCTCCGGGCACCCCTGTGCTCATCTCCGACCACATCAACCTCACCGCCACCTCACCCATCGAGGGGGCGAACTTCGTCGACCTCACCGATGTCTACTCCCCGCGCCTGCGCGCCATCGCCAAGGAGATCGACCCGAGCCTCGACGAGGGCGTCTACGTGCAGTTCCGCGGCCCGCACTACGAGACGCCGGCGGAGGTGCGCATGGCGGGGGTGCTCGGCGGCGACCTCGTCGGCATGTCCACCTCCCTCGAGGCGATCGCCGCCCGCCAGAGCGGCCTGGAGGTGCTCGGCATCTCGCTCGTGACCAACCCCGCAGCCGGCATCAGCAAGACCCCGCTGAACCACGCCGAGGTGCTGGAAGCAGGCCGAGCCGCCGCCGAGCGCTGCGGTCGCCTGCTGGCCGCCGTCGTCACGAAGATCTGAGGCGACCCGATGTCCGATGCCGGATCGACCCTCCTTCCCGAGCTGGTTGCTGCCGCCCGCGCCTGGGCCGACGACGACCCCGACCCCCAGACGCGCGAGGAGCTGCGGTCCCTCGTCGAGCGCGCCGACGGTGGGGACGAGGGCGCGCACGAGGAGCTCGCCGACGCGATGTCGGGGCTGCTCGAGTTCGGGACCGCCGGCCTTCGGGGCCACCTCGGCGGCGGGCCGAACCGGATGAACCGCGCGGTCGTCATCCGGGCGGCAGCCGGCCTCACGGCATACCTGAAGACCCTCGGCCCGGCACCGTTCGTCGTCGTGGGCTTCGATGCACGCACCAACTCCGACGTCTTCGCCCGGGACACCTGTGCGGTCGTCGTGGGGATGGGCGGGCGGGCCGTCGTGCTCCCCACTCCCCTGCCGACGCCCGTGCTGGCCTATGCGATCCGCCACCTCGGCGCCGATGCCGGCGTGATGGTCACCGCCTCGCACAACCCGCCGCAGGACAACGGCTACAAGGTCTACGTCGGGGACGGGTCGCAGATCGTGCCGCCCGTTGACGGGCTCATCGCCGCGGAGATCGCCGCGATCGATTCGATCGCCTCGGTGCCGCTGGCCGACGACGGCTGGGCGACCCTCGACGACGAGGTTCTCGACTCCTACCTCGCCGACGTCGTGACCGTGCTCGCCTCGGACACACCACGAGACGTCACCGTCGTGCACACCGCCCTGCACGGGGTGGGGTCTGAGACGGTGCGCCGCGCCTTCCTGGCCGCGGGGTTCCCGGAGCCGATCCCGGTCGCGTCGCAGGCCGAGCCCGACCCGATGTTCCCGACGGTCTCCTTCCCGAACCCCGAGGAGCCCGGCGCGATGGACGCCGCGATCGAGCTCGCCGAGCAGACCTCGCCCGACCTGGTCATCGCCAACGACCCCGATGCCGACCGGTGCGCCGTCGCGATTCCCGGGCCCGGTGGGTGGCGGATGCTGCGCGGGGACGAGGTGGGGGCCCTGCTGGGCTCGCACGTGCTCGCCGCCGGTGTGGCGAGCGACTCCCCGGATGCCGTGTTCGCCAACTCGATCGTGTCGTCGCGGATGCTCGCCGTGATGTGCCGCGCGGCGGGGGTGCGCCACGAGGAGACTCTCACCGGCTTCAAGTGGATCGGGCGCGTGCCAGGACTGCGCTACGGCTACGAGGAGGCCCTGGGCTACTGCGCCGACCCGGTGCACGTGCGCGACAAGGACGGGGTCTCGGCGGCGTTGCTCGTCGCCGAGCTGGCCGCCACCCTCAAGGCGCAGGGTCGCTCCCTCGCCGACCGCCTCGATGACCTGGCGCGCGAGCACGGGGTGCACGCCACGGACTCGTTCTCGGTGCGGGTCCAGGACCTCTCGCTCATCGACGCGATCATGGCGCGGCTGCGCGAGACGCCGCTGACCGCGGCGGGGGGCGTGCCCGTGGTCACGGCCCACGACCTCGCCCGCGGTGATGGCGGGTTGCCTCCGACCGAGGGGCTGCGCTACTTCCTCGAGGACGACTCGCGCATCATCGTGCGGCCCTCGGGCACCGAGCCGAAACTGAAGATCTACCTCGAGGTGGTCGAGCCGGTGACAGGCGAGGACCTGCGCGGTGCGCGGGCCCGGGCGCAGAGCCGACTGGCCGGCATCCGGTCCGACCTCGAGGCCGCCACATCGGTGTGAGCCGCCTCCCCTCCCGTGAACGATCGACCTGTGGGTCAGTTCTTCACGCCGGTAGGCTCTCGGGGTGAGCACCACAACCGCTGTCGACCCCACTGAGCGCGCCCGGGACCTGCTGGGGGTCTCCCGCCTCACCAACTCCGCCCTCACCGGCTGGCTGCACGGCCTGCCCGGCGTCGACCAGGTCGGGTGCGAGGCCCGCGCCGCCGGGCTGCGCACCCGCTCGATCAAGACGACGAGCAAGGCCTGGGCCATCGACACCGCGATCTCGATGATCGACCTCACGACCCTGGAGGGCGCCGACACCCCGGGCAAGGTACGCGGCCTCGCGTCACGCGCCCTGGTGCCCGACCCCAGCGACCCGAGCACCCCTCGGCCCGCCGCCCTCTGCGTCTACGGCGATATGGTCGCCACCGCCAGGCGGGCCCTGGGCAAGAGCGGGGTCAAGGTCGCTGCCGTGGCCACCGCCTTCCCGAGCGGGCGGGCCAGCATGCCGGTCAAGCTCGCCGACGTCGGGTATGCCGTGGAGGCCGGTGCGGACGAGATCGACATGGTCATCGACCGCGGCGCGTTCCTCTCCGGCGACTACCTCACCGTGTTCCGGCAGATCGCCGAGGTCAAGGCGGCGTGCGGCTCGGCGCGGCTGAAGGTGATCATGGAGACCGG
>JBDSVV010000316.1:0-8203 GCA_039927035.1 Ornithinibacter sp.
GTTCGCGATGTGGTCGAGCACGAAGTCCCGCAGCGCATCGGACCCGCTGGCTGCCACGTGCACGAGGTAGTCCTCGGACCCGCTGGTGTTGTAGGTCGCGAGGACCCCGGGCACCTGCGTCACCGCATCGCGGAAGGCCTCGACGTGGCCCCGAACGTGACCGCCGAAGCGCACGGCAACCATCGCCTCAACGGCGAACCCCAGGGCGGCCGGGTCGAGCTCGGCATGGATGCCGCGGACCGTGCCCCGCTCGAGCAGGCCTCGGACCCGACCGGCGCAGGTGGACTCGGCGAGCCCCGCCTCTCGGGCGAGGGCGGCGACCGACCGCCGACCGTCGGCACTGAGCGCGCGCAGCAGGGTGACATCGACGTCGTCGACGGTGAGCGGCTCCCGCGGGGGCGGACCGGGTGTCAGGTGCCGCCGCTCGGCGCGCGGATTCTGCGACATGGCCGCCAGCGTAACCGCTCTCACTCCACTGAATCCATGTTCCTGGTCGATTTTTCTAAGGTTTCCTCGGGACCATTGCCTCCTCGTCGTGGATACGACGATCATCAACGAACCAGAAGACTGCACCCAGAACTCTGACGGAGGACATCGTGCACCCCACCAGCCTCGACACCCGATGCGTGCACGCCGGGCGGGATGACCTTCGCGCACTCGGAGTGCACGTGCCGCCGCTCGACCTCTCCACCACCAACCCGCTGCCCGATGTGGAGAGCGGCGGACGGGCCTATGAGGTGCTCGCCACCGGGGGCCGTCCCGAGCCCGGTGACAGCCTCGTCTACCAGCGTCTGTGGAACCCGACCGTCGACCGGTTCGAGCAGGCGGTGGCCGAGCTGGAGGAGACCCAGGAGTCGGTCGCCTTCGCCACCGGGATGGCGGCCCTGAGCGCAACACTGCTCGCGTGCGTGAGCGCGGGGAAGCCGCACGTCGTCGCCGCGCGGCCCCTCTACGGCGGCACCGACCACGTGCTCGCCACCGGGCTGCTCGGCACGACGGTGACCTGGGCGACACCAGCGAACGTCGCCTCATCGGTGCGCCCCGACACCGGCCTCGTCGTGCTCGAGACCCCGGCGAACCCCACGCTCGACCTCGTCGACATCGCCGCCGTCGTGGTCGCCGCAGGCACGGTCCCCGTCCTCGTCGACAACACCTTCGCAACCCCCGTGCTGCAGAACCCGGCGCGGCACGGCGCGTCGCTCGTCATGCACTCTGCGACGAAGTTCATGGGGGGTCACGGTGATGCCATGGGCGGGGTCGTGGCGACCACTCCCGAATGGGCCCGTCGGCTCCGCCAGGTGCGCGCGCTGACCGGGGGCCTGCTCCACCCGCGTGCCGCCTACGACCTGCACCGCGGCCTGCAGACACTTCCCGTGCGGGTGCGAGCGGCCCAGCAGGGCGCACAAAAGGTGGCCGCCTGGCTCGATGAGCACCCCGAGGTCGCGCGGGTCCACTACCCCGGGCTCGAAGACCCGGCCGGCCTCGTCGGGCGACAGATGCGTGGGCCCGGGTCGATCCTCGCGTTCTCGGTGCGGGGCGGCTACGCGGCTGCGGCTGCTGCTGCGTCGGCGTGCAACCTCGTGACGCACGCGGTGTCCCTCGGCGGAGTCGACTCGCTCATCCAGCACCCGGCCGCCCTCACCCACCGGCCGGTCGCGGCCGACGCGCGACCGCACGACGACGTGTTGCGCCTCTCCGTGGGGCTGGAGGACCCCGACGAGATCCTGGCCGACCTCGACCAGGCCCTTCGCGCCCGCTGAACGAAGGTGTCAGCCGCCCGAGACGCTGAGCTCGGCCTGCGCCACCGAGGCGTGCTGCGCCGCGTCCAGCTCGCGCGAGCGCAGCCAGTTCTCGGGGAGGGCGACGACCCGCGGTGAGCCTGCCCGCCCACGCTGGCCCTCGGCGGCATCACCGGGCCAGGGCGCGTCGAGATCCATCGTGGCGATGAGGTGCTCGAGCGACTGGAGGCTGTCGACGAGGGCGAGCTGGTTGCGCACCGTCGATCCCGCGGGGAAGCCCTTGAGGTACCACGCGATGTGCCTGCGGATGTCGCGGCAGCCGCGCTGTTCGTCGCCGTCGTAGAAGTCGACGAGGTATGCCGCGTGACGGCGGAGCGTGTCCGTCACCTCACGCAGCCCCGGGCTCACTCGCACGGGCGAACCGGCGAACGCAGCCGCGAGGTCGGTGAACAACCAGGGGCGGCCCAGGCAACCGCGACCGACCACCACCCCGTCGCACCCGGTCTGCGCGACCATCGCGAGGGCGTCCTCCGCCGACCAGATGTCGCCGTTGCCCAGGACCGGAACCGTCGTCACGGCCTCCTTGAGCCGCGCGATCGCCGACCAGTCGGCCTGTCCGGAGTAGGCCTGCGAGGCGGTGCGCCCGTGAAGCGCGACCGCGGCGACGCCCTCTCCCTCGGCGATCCGCCCGGCATCGAGGTAGGTGACGTGGTCCGCGTCGATCCCCACCCGCATCTTCACCGTGACGGGAACGGCATACGGGTCGGCCTCACGCACCACCGACGCGACGATGGACCGGAAGAGCTCGCTCTTCCACGGCAGGGCGGCACCCCCGCCCTTGCGGGTGACCTTGGGCACGGGGCAGCCGAAGTTCAGGTCGATGTGGTCGGCGCGGTCCTCGGTGACGAGCATCCGGGCCGCCAGCCCCGCGGTGACCGGGTCGACGGAGTAGAGCTGCACCGAGCGCGGGCTCTCCTGAGGGTCGTGCGAGATGAGGCGCATCGTCTCGGGGGTGCGCTCCACCAGCGCCCTGGAGGTGACCATCTCCGAGACGTAGAGGCTGCTGTCCCCGGATGCGCCGCCGTGCTCCAGCCCGGCCGTGCCGTATTCCCGACAGAGCCGACGGAAGGCGCGGTTGGTGATGCCCGCCATCGGCGCGAGCACGACGGGTGAGCCGATGGTGTGACGCCCGATGCGCAGCGGAGGAAGCACGGCCTTCGGTGACGAGGTGGTGGTGGGAGCAGACATGGTGGCTCCATTGTCGCCGACCACGGGCCCGGCCCAGCAATGGCGGTTTCGCCCGCTCCGAACCGGGTCCACCCCGGCCCGCATGCCTCATGTCCCTCTGGCACCCCCACCGGAGACCGAGGCCCATGGGCATGGGCTCGTGAGCGTGCCCGGCGTGGATCGACGCGACGGGGTCCGGGCCACCTGGCTTCGGCACTCCACCCTGATGCTCGACGTAGACGGCATCCGCGTCCTCACCACCCGGTGTTCCAACTCGGCTCGGGGTGCTCCGCCGCCGCGCGGACCTCCCTGTGCACCCGCACGCCTGCGACGTGGATGCCGTGCTGCCCTCGCACCTGCACCACGACCACGCGGACCTGTCGTCCGCTCACGCCACGACCCTCAGCGGTGCCCGGCACGCGCTGCCGATCCACTGCGGGACTCTCCACCCCGGAGCATGGCCAGCCAGCCGCCTGGGCTGGAGGACCCCCCTGGGCGGCGCCTCCACCCGGTGCTGCCCGAGTGCTCCGATGCCACACCGCACCTGCTCTCGGAGGGCGGCGCGGTGACGATCAGGCCCGAGCAGAGCTGACGAGCTCCCACAACGCGGCCGCCACCTCGTGGGGGTGGGTCAGTGGTGCGACGTGCAGAGCCCGTGGCACCGTCACCACGCGCACCCACCGGGCCGACCTCGCGGCGCGGGCAAAGACCCTCGCGCCGACGCGCAGCTGGTCGAGCTGGCCGTTGACGAGCAGCACCGGGGCGGTGACCTCGGCGAGCATCTCCGGCCGGCAGCGACCCATCACCCCTGCCCACGCCGCGGGAATCCCGTCGAAGCCGTATCCCGCCTCCTTCAGCACGTTGGCGAACTCCCCGGGCAACAGCGTGTCCCACTGACGGTCCAGGGTGCGGGACAGGCGCCCGACGCCGAGCCGCTGCTCCACCCGCGCGATCAGCCGGTAGAGCGCGGCGCCCGGGCCGGCTGGCACCGCGGAGGCGCCGAGCAGCCCCAGACCGGCCAGCCGTGTCGGGCGACCTGCCGCCCACGCCATGGCCAGGTAGCCGCCCAGGCTGTGGCCCACGAGCACCACCGGCACCTCCGGGTCGCCGCCCTCGACGGCCTCGTCGATGACCGCCAGCGCCCGCTCCCAGCTGAACTGCTCGCCCCGCCGAGTGCCGTGAGCAGGCAGGTCGGGCACGACGAGGTCGACATCGGGGCCGAGCAGGGCCGCATACCGCCACCACTGGGCCCCGCTCAGCTGGGACCCGTGGACCATCACGACCCGCACACGATCTGACACGCCTGCCATTCTCTCCTCTCGCGGTTGTTCCCTCTTGCGCTGCGGGGTTGGATGGGCAGGTGAGCGCACTGATCAGCCCAGCCGACCTGGCGGTCGCCATCTCGCGCGGCGCCGTGCGGGTGCTCGACGTGCAGTACGCCCTCGTGGGCACACCCGGGCCCGAGCTGTATGCCGAAGCGCACCTTCCCGGGGCGCCGCACCTGGACCTCGACCTGGCCCTGGCCGGGCTGCCGGGCCCACGTGGACGACACCCCCTGCCGGACCCCGACGTGCTCGAGGAGGCGCTCCAGACCTGCGGCGTCGAGGACGACGACGATCTCGTCGTCTACGACCAGCGGACCTCGCTCGCCGCCGGCCGCGCCTGGTGGGTGCTGCGCTGGGCTGCCCACCCCGGGGCCCGGGTGCTCGACGGCGGGCTCGCCGCGTGGCAGCGCGCCGGGTTCCCGGTCACCACGGACGTGCCCGCACCGCAGCGCGGCTCGATCGTGGTGCGGCCGGGCTCCGTGCCCGTACTGGACGCCGTGGGCGCGGCGGACATGTCCCGCGCCGGTGTGCTCCTCGACGTTCGCGCACCCGAGCGTCATCGCGGTGAGGTGGAGCCGATCGACACGGTGGCCGGACGGGTGCCGGGCTCGGTCAACCTGCCGATGCAAGACCTGCTCGACGAGGACGGCGCATTCCTCCCTGCCGCTCGCATTCGTGAGGTCGCGGCAGCGGCGGGAGTGCACCGCGACACCCCCGTCGGGACGTCCTGCGGGTCCGGGATCACCGCCGCCCAGATGGCGCTGGCCCTGCACGAGGCGGGGATCGAGGCGATCCCCTACATCGGCTCGTGGAGCGAGTGGATCCAGGACCCGACCCGCCCGGTGGCGAGGGGCTAGATCGCCCAGGAGCCGGTGAAGCCACCCACGTCGGCGCTCTCTGGTTCGAGTTCCGAGGCGAGCCAGAGCTGTCCGCCGATGACGTCCCAGGCAAGGAGTCGACGGACCGCGCTGCCGTCGTCCTGGTCGATGGACAGGGACTCAAGGAGCACGACGTCCCGTGGCCCCCAGGCGACCGCTCGGTAGGGCCGCGCCCCTCGGCTCGGGCCCTGAGTCGCTGCCATGATCCGGGGCGTCGGTCGAAGATCTCCCTGCACGACGACGATCCCGTGGTCCCGGGACATCGCCCGTGAGATGTCCAATGGGATCGACGCCCCGACTGCCACCCAGCCTTCGGTGTTGGCGACGGGTGGCGAGGTCGGGGAGATGCCGGGCCCGCGCATCTCCCGGGTGTCGGTGAGCGCGCCGGCACCGGAGAAGCTCCGCAGCAGGCTGCGCGAGCCGAGGTTGACCAGGTCGACCCATTCCGCTCCCACCGGCCCGTCCGCGCGGCGCACCTTCTCGGTGCCGCTGTCGATGACCCAGGAGTCGGTGGCGCCGCGCGCGATGACCGTCTCCCCGTCGCGGGCCCACCCGGCGCTCAGGAGGCTCGGGTCCGGCACCTCGATCCAGGTCGTCGAGGCATCGCGCGTGTCGAGGATGATGAGGGCCTTGGGCTGCACGAAGACGAGGCGGTGGCGGTCCTCGGCGATCGTGCGCGGCCCGAGAACGGGCACCCTGTCGCCAGAGGCGTCACCGCTGCCACCGAGGCGCACACCAGGGACGGTCACGTGCGTGGGGACCTCGGCCGGGATGAACACCACCGGCTCGTAGCCCCCGCCGTCAGCATGCACGAGGAACACGGCTCGCACCGAGCCCTCAACTCCAGCAATGCCGTTGGGGTCGAGCACCGTGCGAGGCCGGTCCTCCCCCGTCGTCAGCCGTGAAGGCAGGGCGAGGGAGGCGGCATCGGGATAGCGGGGCAGGTCCGGCTCGAACCGGGCCCCCGGCGCCAGGCTCACCTGGATTCCGCTCACGCCGAGGAACGGCAGGGTTCCGTCCCCCGCCACGGTGGGTGAGGTCGTCGGCGACGGAGTGACCCGCAGCGCTGTCTGCGCACCATCGCTCCGGACCACTGCGACCGCAACACCTGCCGCCCCGAGCCCGGCGACAGCGAGCAGGGACCTTCGGCGCACGGTGCGGCGAGCCAGCACGGCTCGCGCCCAGGCCGATTCGGCCAGGTCGACCTCGACTACCTCCTCGCTGGCCAGCTCGAGCGCCTCTCGGGAGAGCAGCCGCTCGGTGCTGAGCCCAGCCTCCACGGCCTCCTCGACGACCCCTGCTCGCACCCCCAGGATCTCGGCGGCGTCGTGGGTGGTCCGCTCGTCGTAGACGCGGAGAACCAGGGCGGATCGCTGCTGAGGCGTGAGGGAGTCGAGCGCAACGATGACGTCGCGACGTCGCTCCTCCTCGTCGTCCCGGTCCTCCCGGTCCGCGTCGTCGACGACATCGCCGTAGCGATCCGTGCCGCGGGCGGTGTCGCCAGCACTTCGACCTCGCCGACGGACCGACAACAGCACGTCACGATGGAGCACGGTGCGCACCACGGCATCCGGTCGCTCCTCCCGTACGCTCTCCCACTGGCGCGCGAGCACGGTCAGGGCCTCGAGGAGCGAGCGCTGCGCCAGGTCGGGATCTCCACCGACCAGGAACGCAGCGCGGAGCAGGGTGTGCTGACGGGCGTGGACGAATTCCAGGAAGTCAGGATCCGGGTCCGAACCTCCCCGGGTCACAGCCACCCGTTCCCGTCGGCGATGCGCACCGCGTCGGCGAGCTTGCAGGCGGGAGTGTCCTTCACGACGATGCCCTCCAAGGCGTGGTCGTCGGCGAAGAGGAACCGGACCGTCACGAGGACACCTCCTCGGCGGCGCTCACGGTGCTCATGGTCACCACGGTAGTTGGGATCAGACCCGGGCGGTGTCCGTGTGGAAGCACCAGGCTGCGCCGCCGATGCGGATCACCCTCCACACGGCAGCTGGAGGTCGACGTGGCGCACCACGTGGACCCAGCCGACGCTCTTCGTCAGTGGCATCACGACCTCCCCACGACGAGTGTCACGGGTCGGACAGCGCTCAGCAGCCGACGAGACGCTGGGCCAGCCACCCTTCGACCTCGTCGAGCGCGACGCGCTCCTGCGCCATCGTGTCGCGCGAGCGGATGGTGACGGCCTGGTCCTGCGGGGTGTCGAAGTCGACCGTGATGCAGAACGGGGTGCCGATCTCGTCCTGGCGCCGGTAGCGGCGACCGATGGCGCCGGCGTCGTCGAACTCGACGTTCCAGTGCCGACGCAGCGCAGCGGCGAGGTCACGGGCCTTCGGTGAGAGGTCGACGTTGCGCGAGAGGGGGAGCACTGCGGCCTTGATCGGGGAGAGTCGCGGGTCCAGCTTGAGCACGACGCGCTTGTCGACCCCACCCTTGGTGTTGGGTGCCTCGTCCTCGGTGTAGGCGTCGACGAGGAACGTCATCAGGCTGCGCGAGAGGCCTGCCGCCGGCTCGATCACGTAGGGGGTGTACTTCTCACCGCTGGCCTGGTCGAAGTAGACGAGATCGGTGCCGGAGTGCGTGGAGTGCGTCTTGAGGTCGAAGTCGGTGCGGTTGGCGACGCCCTCGAGCTCGCCCCACTCCGAGCCGGTGAAGTTGAAGCGGTACTCGATGTCGACGGTGCGCTTGGAGTAGTGCGACAGCTTCTCCGCGGGGTGCTCGTAGTGGCGCAGGTTCTCGGGGTTGATACCGAGGTCGGTGTACCACCGGGTGCGCTCCGCGAGCCAGTACTCGTGCCACTGCTCGTCCTCGCCGGGCTTGACGAAGAACTCCATCTCCATCTGCTCGAACTCGCGGGTGCGGAAGATGAAGTTGCCCGGGGTGATCTCGTTGCGGAAGCTCTTGCCCGTCTGCGCGATGCCGAAGGGCGGCTTCTTGCGCGAGGCCTGCATGACGTTGAGGAAGTTGACGAAGATGCCCTGGGCGGTCTCGGGGCGCAGGTAGTGCAGACCCGACTCGTCGTCGATGACGCCGA
>JBDSVV010000317.1:0-3313 GCA_039927035.1 Ornithinibacter sp.
GATCAGGATCCCGGCGTTGCGTGGATCGTCGGTGTGGTCGTGGGTCCCGGTGGCCATGCTCCCAATCTAGATCGCCGACCGGGCAGTTCGCGCACGGCGCACGGCGCCGAGCGGGCGAAACATGCACACTGTAGGGCGACGAGCGGGCACTGCACGCACGTTGTCCTCCGCTGAGCGGGCACTGCACGCACGTCCAGTTCAGAGGCTCGACCTCAAACTCGATCCGCTTCACCGCGCGGCGCAGTGCCGGAGTGACGGCCCAGGCAAAGTCGGCATGGTCCGAGGCCTACTTCGTCTGCACGCGGCTCTCGCCGTGCACGCGCGCGAAGTCGACCGCGCCGGAGCCCTGCTGGCCCCCGCGCCGCGGAAGCACGTGCGGATCAAGAAGAAGCAGTTGACAGACCGGACGTCGCTGTCGCCCTCGCTGCGACCTGCGCAAGCAAGCAAGCAGTTGTTCCACATTGGCCCGCGGGTGCTGATCCATCTTGCGGCGCGCGGGCCCACAGGCTCCTCGTCGATCTGGCGACGAGTCCAGGTGGTCACCCGACTCGCTGTTTGCGCAGTCATTCTGGTTCGCGACCGCTGGGCGGGCTCCCGCCGGAACGCGGCGGAGGACACGCGTCGGCGTGCGCGGAGTGCCCGCTCGGCGTCGTACGGCGTGCGCGGAGTGCCCGCTCGGCGAGCTGAGGACGTGGCGGTGCTTCCGTGGAGGGCTTCGGCTGCTAGTCTCGGCCCCGATCGACATCCTTTAACGAGCCGTCCTGTGAGGCGGAGAAGGAGGTCCGGTGCCGATGGCTCCTGCCCGTCCCGCAACTGTTCCCGCCACACCCGACGGCCCCACTCCTGCGTCGGCCGGCCCCCTCGAGGGGCGCACCGTTCTCGACGCCCGTGACATCTCCCGGGCACTGACCCGCATCTCGCACGAGATCCTTGAGCGCAACAAGGGTCTCGACGACCTCGTCCTGCTCGGCATTCCGACCCGCGGGGTCCACCTCGCCCGCCGCGTCGGTGACCGGATCGCCAAGGTCGAAGGCGCTGAGGTTCCGGTCGGCACCCTGGACATCACGATGTACCGCGACGACCTGCGCAGCCACCCGACCCGGGGCCCCCACCACACGCAGATGCCGCCCGGTGGCATCGACGGCAAGACCGTCGTCCTGGTAGATGACGTGTTGTTCTCCGGTCGCACCGTACGGGCCGCGCTGGATGCGATGAACGACCTCGGCAGGCCGGCGGGCGTGCGGCTCGCCGTACTCGTCGACCGGGGGCACCGCGAGCTCCCGATCCGTGCCGACCATGTCGGCAAGAACCTTCCCAGTGCCCGGGCCGAGCGGGTGATGGTGCGACTCGAGGAGTCCGACGGGTACGACGAGGTGCGGATCGCCCCGACGGATGGAGCGATCGCATGAAGAAGAACCTGCTCTCGATCGATGACCTGGCCCTCGACGACGTCGAGGCACTCTTCGACACGGCGGCTGAGATGCACGACGTGCAGCACCGGTCGGTCAAGAAGCTCCCCGCGCTACGCGGCCGCACCGTGGTCAACCTGTTCTTCGAGGACTCCACTCGGACGCGCTCGTCCTTCGAGATCGCCGGCAAGTGGCTTTCCGCCGACGTCATCAACGTCTCGGCCAAGGGGTCGAGTGTCAGCAAGGGTGAGAGCCTGCGCGACACGGTCCTGACCGTCGCGGCGATGGGCGTGGACGGACTGGTGATCAGGCACGGCGCGAGCGGCGCGGCGCAACAGGTGAGCCAGTGGACCGAGGCCGTGGTCATCAATGCTGGCGACGGCACCCATGAACACCCGACCCAGGCCCTGCTCGACGCCTACACGCTGCGGCGACGGATGGGCACGCTGGAGGACCAGCACATCGTGATCGTGGGCGACGTCACGCACAGCCGGGTCTTCCGCAGCAACGTCCTGCTGCTCACCAAGCTCGGTGCCCGGGTGACCGTGGTTGCCCCGCCGACCCTGATGCCGGCCGGGGTGACAGCGTGGTCGAAGGACGCCGGCTTCGAGACGACCTACGACCTGGATGCAGTGCTGCCCGACGCTGATGCGGTGATGATGCTGCGCGTGCAGCGTGAGCGGATGAGCGGTGCGTTCTTCCCCAGCGTCCGGGAGTACACCGTCGGCTACGGCCTGACTCGCCAACGGCTTCAGGTGCTCAAACGTGATGCCCCCATCTGCCATCCGGGCCCGATGAACCGAGGCCTGGAGATCGCCGCAGACGCCGCCGACGCGGCACAGTCCGCCGTGCTTGACCAAGTCTCAGCCGGGGTCGCGATCCGGATGTCGGTGCTCTATCACCTGCTCGCCGGAGAAGGGAGCGTGTCATGACTGGTGCCACCAGTGCACTCGTGATCCGAGGTACCTCACCGATGGGTGAGGCACCCCGGGATCTGTACGTCGACCACGGGATCCTGGTCGCCGAGAAGCCGGGCGACGCCCAGGTGATCGACGCTGACGGACTGGTCGCGCTCCCTGGCCTCGTCGACCTGCACACCCATCTGCGTGAGCCGGGCCGCGAGGACGCGGAGACGGTCCTCACCGGGTCCCGGGCCGCCGCGCTCGGTGGGTTCACGGCCGTGCTGGCCATGGCGAACACCTCTCCGGTGACCGACACCGCGGAGGCAGCCGAACGGATCCTCGACCTGGGTCGGCTGGCCGGTCTGGTCGACGTACAGCCGATCGGCGCTGTGACCCGCGGGCTCGGCGGTCAGGAGCTGGCCGAGCTCGGCCTGATGGCCCGCTCGCGGGCCAAGGTGCGGGTCTTCTCCGACGACGGGAAGTGTGTGCACGACCCACGGGTGATGCGCCGTGCGTTGGAGTACATCCGAGCCTTCGGTGGGGTCGTCTCACAGCACTCCCAGGACCCTGACCTCGCCGGACCTACGGCTTGCTGCCACGAAGGCGAGCTGTCCGGACGACTGGGCCTGCCCGGCTGGCCCGGCGTGGCCGAGTCGACCGTCGTCGCCCGGGACGTGGACCTCGCAGCGCTGACGAAGTCGCGCGTTCACGTCTGCCACGTGTCCACCGCCGAGACCGTTGAGGTGCTGCGCTGGGCGAAGAAGCGCGGCGTCGACATCACTGCCGAGGTCGCCCCGCACCACCTGCTGTTGACCACGGACGAGGTGCTCACGTACGACCCCACGTACAAGGTCAACCCCCCACTGCGCCCCGCCGAGCACGTGGAAGCGCTGCGTGAGGCACTGGCGGACGGCACCATCGACGCCGTGGCCACCGACCACGCCCCGCACGCCCGCCACGACAAGGAGCACGCGTTCGCCGAGGCGGCGTTCGGGATGCTGG
>JBDSVV010000318.1:0-3203 GCA_039927035.1 Ornithinibacter sp.
CTCGGTGGCGTCGTCGATGTCGAACTCGAAGGTCTCGTCGCTGCCGATGCTCTTCTCACGCTGCTCACGCTCGACGCGCCGTGGGTCCCGGCCCCAGGACAGCTCGTGGAGGTGGTTGCCGGTGGCATCGCCCAACGCCCGGACCAAGGTCTTCAGTGGGGTGTGGGCGATGTCGGCGACGGTCCGCAGCCCGAGCCGGACCAAGGCCTCCTCGGTGCGCTCCCCCACCCCCCACAACGCCCCGACGGGCAGCTGCTGCACGAAGGGCACGACCTCGTCGCGCGGGACGATGAGCAGCCCGTCGGGCTTGGCCAGCCCGGACGCCAGTTTGGCGACGAACTTGCTCGACGCGACCCCCACCGAGCAGCTGATGCCCTGCTCGTCGTGCACGGTGTCCCTGATCTGCTGACCGATGGCCGCGGGCGGTCCGAGTCGGCGCAGCGCCCCGGACACGTCGAGGAACGCCTCGTCGAGCGAGAGCGGTTCGACGACCGGGGTCACCGCGCGGAAGGTCTCCATCACGGCGGCCGAGATCGCGGCATACACGGAGTGTTCCGGCGCGAGCACGGTGGCCTGGGGGCACAACCGACGGGCGCGGGCCATCGGCATGGCGGAGGCGACCCCGAAGCGCCGCGCCTCGTAGGTCGCCGAGAGCACGACACCACGGTTGCCGCCCCCGATGATCACGGGGGTGCCGACCAGGTCGGGGTGGGAGAGGAGCGTCGCGTTGGCGTAGAAGGCGTCCATGTCGACGTGCAGCACGGTGCACCCGGTGTCGTCCGGCGGGTCGGTGCCGGCCCGCTGCGGGAGTGCGAACTGTCGTCGGCTCATGGGTCTGGTGAGGGGCTCAGCCCCGGGTCGCGAGGACGTGACGGACACTGCCCAGCGCACCGAGGAGCGGGTGGTCAAGGTGGTGGCTCGCGACGTCCTCGAGCTCGAGCAGCGCCACCCTGTCGGCCTCGGAGTCCACGAGCGCTGAGGGCACGAGGTCGCTGAAGATGCGCACGCCGTGGCTGTCGAAGGCGCTCAGGCCGTGGGCGTGGAGCAGCTCGAGCACCCTCGCCTCGTCGAAGCGTCGGGGTGCCGGGTCGTCCTCCCCCCAGCGGCCGTCGGGCCTGCTGAGGATGGCACTGGCCCGCTCGAACTGCCCGGCCAGGGCCCGGGCCAGGGCGGCCGGGAGCCGCTGTGCGACGACGAGGGAGAGCGTGCCACCGTGCGCCAGGACGTCGGCGACGGAGGCGAGCGCCGCGTCGGGGTCCTCGACGACCTCGAGCGTGCCGTGCAGGCAGACGATGTCGTATGCCGGTGCCGTGCCGTCGTGCAGGTCGCGCACCGAGTCGGTGTCCCCCTGCACGGCGTGGACCCGTTGCTGCACGCCGCGCTCGGTGGCCCGTCTGCGCAGCGAGGCCAGGGCGTCGGGGCTCGGGTCGACGACGGTGACCTCGTGGCCTGCCTCGGCGAGCGGGACCGCGGTGCCCCCGGTGCCCCCACCGAGGTCGAGCACCCGCAGGGGGCGGCCCAAGTGTGCGCTGCGGTCGCCGGCATGCCGTTCCAAGGTCGTCCACACGGCCGCGGTGCGCAGACCGGTGGTTCGGGGGCGACCACGCTCGTCGGCCACTGCTGCTCCTGGGGAGGGATCGGGTGCTGATGTGCGGCCCACCCTAGTGTCCCGAGCTGCCCGGGCTGGCGTGCCAGAGCTTGCGGGAGGGCAGCGCCGGGGACGGGGCGGGTGGGCCCGCTCCCACCCCGGGCGCTCCCCTACCGGACCTCGGGTCGATACCCGGGGGGCGGGTGTCGGCATACGGGGACTGACGGAAGCCCGAGGCGTGGACGAGCACCCGGCGGCCGGTGCGTGCGTCGCGCTCGCGCGCCGCCTGCTCGGTGGCCTCCGCGCGTGCCAGGGCATCCTCCTCACCGGCACGGACCGCGGCCCGGGCCCCCGCGGAGCCCCCACCCTGCCAGGCGTCCCACAGCGCAGCCAGCTCCCAGGCGCCGGTCGCCCGCACCGACACACCGCGGTCGCCGGTGCGCCGCAGGACACCACGCACCAGGAGCAGCCAGGAGTGGAAGACGACTCCGGCATACGGTCCCTGGACGTCCTCGAAGAAGGTGCAGTCCGAGGGCCCGGTGCCGTCGTCGAGGGTGAGGAAGACGACCCGGCGGCCCGAGCGCACCGGTGGGGTCTGGGTGGCGACCTTGACGCCGGCGACCCACACCTCGCTGCGGCTGCGCGAGGCGAGCAGGTCCCGACTGCGGGTGACCCCCAGGGCCGCGAGCATCGGGGTGTAGAACTCCAGGACGTGTGAGGAGACATCGAGCCCGAGCACGTCGAGCTCGGCGCGCACCCGCTCCGGTCCGGTCATCTCCGGCAGGCCGGTGCCGGAGGTGAGTCGTGGCCGGTCGCCGAGGTCGAGGGTGAGCTGCACCTGGTGCTCCTGGGCGGGGACGACCTCGCGGGCCGCCCGGGACTGCGCGGCCGCCCGCTCTCGCACGTCGATCCGGTCCCCGGCCGCCTCCCGCGCCGGGGAGACGCTCGGCAGGGTCAGGCGCCGGCTGGCTCGGACCGGGCCCCCTCGCTCCCAGCGTTCGAGCTCGGCGACGTGCAGGAGCAGGTCGCGACGGGTGACCCGACCCCGGCGCCCCAGCCCGGAGGAGCCGCCCATCGCGTGCAGGGCGTCGAAGGCCCCGGCGAGCACGAGGCGCTCGACGATCGGCCGGCTCACCCGGGCCCGGGTCCAGAAGTCCCCGAGGTCGGCGTAGGGCTGCCCGGCGACGATCCGCGCGACCTCCGCGCCGCTGATGCCCTTGACGTCCACCAGCGAGAGCCGGATGCCGTGGGGCTGGCGGGCCAGCTTCCACCCCGGCGGCCGCTCCCCGGCATCCGCTCCCTCACCCCTCCTCGTCGAAGGGTCGGCTGGGTCGGTGGGCTCCTCGAGGACGGGCTCGATGCGATAGGTGTCGCCGGAGGCGTTGACGTCGAGACCGAGCACGGGGATGCCGAAGGAGCGGGCGTCATCGAGGATGAGCCGCTTGGGATACATGCCCGGGTCGTGGGTGAGCACCCCGGCGAGGAAGGCCGCAGGGTGGTGGGTCTTCAGCCACGCCGAGTGGAACGTCGGCAGGGCGAAGGCTGCGGCGTGGGCCTTGCAGAAGCCGAAGGACGCGAAGGAGCGCAGCACCTCCCAGATCGTGTCGCGGTGCTC
>JBDSVV010000319.1:0-2643 GCA_039927035.1 Ornithinibacter sp.
GGGGGGCCCCGTCTCGTGGCGGGCTGGTTCTCAGGCGTTCTCGAGGCGTGCCTTGAGCGTTGCCAGCTCGTCGGCGAGCTGGGTCGGCAGCTTGTCGCCGAACTTGGCGAACCACTCGTCGATGAGCGGCAGCTCGGCCCGCCAATCGTCGGCGTTGACCGCGAGGGCCTTGGCGACCTGCTCCGGCGTCATGTCCAGGCCGGTGGTGTCGAGGGCGCCGGGGGTTGGCACCAGGCCGACCGGGGTCTCCATCGCGTCGGCGCGGCCGTCGAGGCGATCGACGATCCACTTCAGCACCCGGGAGTTGTCGCCGAAGCCGGGCCACAGGTAGGACCCGTCCTCGTCGTCGCGGCGGAACCAGTTGACCCCGTAGACCCTCGGCAGTTTGGACTCGTCGGCCTGCTTGCCGATGTCCAGCCAGTGGTTGACGTAGTCCCCGGCGTTGTAGCCGATGAAGGGGAGCATGGCCATCGGGTCGCGGCGAACGACACCAACTGCCCCGGTGGCAGCAGCCGTGGTCTCCGAGGAGAGCGTGGCCCCGATGAAGACACCGTGCGCCCAGTCGCGCGACTCGTAGACCAGCGGCACGGTCGTCTTGCGACGGCCACCGAAGAGGATCGCGTCGATCGGCACGCCGTTGGGCTCGTCGTACTCCTCCGCCATCATCGGGCACTGCTTGGCCGGGGTGCAGAAGCGGCTGTTGGGGTGGCTCGACAACTCCCCGTTGTCCGGGGTCCAGTCCCGTCCCTTCCAGTCGGTGAGGTGCGCGGGCGAATCCTTGGTCATGCCCTCCCACCACACGTCGCCGTCGTCGGTGAGGGCGACGTTGGTGAAGATCGAGTTGCCCTTCGCGACGGTGCGCATCGCGTTGGGGTTGGTGTGCTCACCGGTGCCGGGGGCGACCCCGAACAGACCGAACTCGGGGTTCACGGCATACAGGCGACCGTCCTTGCCGAAGCGCATCCAGGCGATGTCGTCGCCGACCATCTCGGCGGTCCAACCCTCCAGGGTCGGGTCGATCATCGCGAGGTTGGTCTTGCCGCACGCGCTGGGGAAGGCGCCGGCGATGTAGTGCTGGCGGCCCTCGGGGGAGACGAGCTTGAGGATGAGCATGTGTTCAGCCATCCAGCCGTCGTCACGGGCCATCGCCGACGCGATGCGCAGCGCGTAGCACTTCTTGCCGAGGAGAGCGTTGCCCCCGTAGCCCGAGCCGTAGGACCAGATCTCGCGGGTCTCGGGGAAGTGCGAGATGTACTTCGTTTCCGAGCAGGGCCACGCCACGTCGGCCTTGCCGTCGGGAAGGGGGAAGCCGACGGAGTGGAGAGCCTTGACGAAGTCCGCGTCCTGGGCTTCCATGGCGCGCAGCACCGGGGTGCCCACGCGGGCCATGATGTGCATCGAGGCGACGACGTAGGCCGAGTCGGTCACCTCGACTCCGTACATCGGCACGTCCGCCTCGAGGTGCCCCATCACGAAGGGGATGACATACATCGTGCGGCCGACCATCGAGCCTCGGTAGAGCTCGGTCAGCTCCGCCTTCATCTGCCTTGGCTCCATCCAGTTGTTGGTGAAGCCGGCGTCCTCCTCCTTCAGGGAGCAGATGTAGGTCTGGCCCTCGACCCGAGCGACGTCGCTCGGGTCGGATGCCGCGTGGAAGGAGTTGGGCTTCTTGCTCTCGTCCAGGCGGGTGAAGGTGCCCGACTCCACGAGCTCGGTGGTGAGGCGATCCCACTCCTCGCGGGAGCCGTCACACCACACGACCTCGTCGGGCGTGGTCATGGCCTGGATCTCCCTCACCCAGGACCGAAGACCCGTGTGGGTCGTGCCCGTCGTGGTATGACCCTCGGTCTGTGTGCTCATGGTGTCCCTCCGCCGTTCCGGCTTCTGGTTGTCTCGGCCACCCGGGAGAACGGTTCTGCAACCGCTCTTGAGGTGGCTCGGCGCCCGCCGCTGGACGCCTGCCTCCACGGTATTCCGGGCTACCCGTGAGTAGGGTCGGTGCAACCGCTTGCACCTTATGAGGATGCTCACACGGCTGCCCATCCTCTGAAAACTTTTGCAGGGGTGCCGAAAAGGCCGGTCAAGAGGGTGCAGGACCTTGCGGAGGGTGCCGTGCTGCCCCTGCCCGGAGTGCACCGCACTGAGGTCACGACCTTGCCTGTGGGGGCGCGGCGGCGGGTGGCGCCGCGGGGAGTGGCATCGTCCACGGCGGGTGCGTTCACCTGCGCCTGGGACGCGGTGTTCGGGTCCGGGTCCGATTTCTCGGGCGGTGGGACGCTCCGGTAGTCTGCTCTCTCGTTGCGCTCACGCGTGACGTGCGCCCGTAGCTCAACGGATAGAGCATCTGACTACGGATCAGAAGGTTGGGGGTTCGAATCCCTCCGGGCGCGCTCTGTGTTGAGACAGACGACGGGCCCCCGACCAGCGGAAACGCTGCCGGGGGCTTACTCGTGCCCCCGGCGAAGGAAGTCCGATGGCGGGCGAGGGGACCCAGAAAGGGACCCAAAATTCTCCTAAGAGATCGCGCGGATAGGTCATGGTCGGCGGGTGGGTCGGGTGTCCCAGCGGTGAGTGGTCCAAGCGGCGCGGATGAGGCGGCGGATGATGATGACGGCGTTGGCCAGGGCAATGTAGGCGTCGATG
>JBDSVV010000320.1:0-5338 GCA_039927035.1 Ornithinibacter sp.
TCCAACAGAAGGGGACGGCCGATGGGGGACCAACGGACCCGGCTGCTCCAACAGAAGGGGACGGCCGATGGGGGACCAACGGACCCGGCTGCTCCAACAGAAGGGGACGGCCCGTGGGGGACCAACGGACCCGGCTGCTCCAACAGAAGGGGACGGCCCGTGGGGGACCAACGGATCCAGCTGCTCCAACAGAAGGGGACGGCCGATGGGGGACCAACGGACCCGGCTACCCCACTGCGACCCCTGGGGGGACGTCCGGTGGGGGACCAACGGATCCGGCTACCCCACTGCGACCCCTGGGGGGACGTCCGGATGGATCACGCGGCGTGCCACCCCAGTAGCCCTCGTCCCCCGAGGCACTCCACCTGAACCAACCGACCAGTTGGATCACCACCCAGACCAAGGGCCCGCCACCGGCACGCAACCCGAACCAACCGACCAGTTGGATCACCACCCAGACCAAGGGCCGCCACCTGAACCAACCGACCAGATGGATCACAGCCGTCGGCGGAGCAGTCCCGGGCGTGGCACGCCAGGCGAACCATCCGGACGTCCGAAATCGGCGTACTCCCGTGCAGGCCACACCAGTGATGCTGCCGCCTGCCGGCACGATCAAGCGCGCAGGATCTTCTCCATCGACCACCCCTTGGCGAGTTCGTCCACGAGCTTGTCCAGACAACGGATCTTCTGCATCAGGGGGTCCGCCACCTCCTCGACACGCACCCCACAGACCACCCCGGTGATCGAGGAGACCTTCGGGTTGGACTGCGCGCCGGCGAAGAAGTCCGCAACCGTCGTGCCCGACACGAGGTGGCGTTCCAGAGCCACCTCGTCGAAGCCGGTGAGCCACTCGATCACCGCGTCGAGCTCCCCCTTCGTCCGCCCCTTGCGCTCGACTTTGGCCACGTACAGGGGATAGACCGAGGAGAAGCTGCTGGTGAAGATCCTGCTCACGTCGCACAGGGTAGGGCGCCGGCGCACGCCTGGGCAAGGATGGCAGTTCAGTTCAGTTCAGTTCAGCTCAGTTCAGCTCAGCTCGGTTCAGGTCAGCGTGCAGGTGAGCTCGGTTCAGGTCAGCGTGCAGGTGAGCTCGGTGATGGTCCGGCCGGCCCGACGCCCCTTGGCCTCGAAGCCGTCCTCCGGACGCCACGAGGGACGCTCCCCCTCCACGACGTCCCACCGGCCGTGGTGGGCGAGCTGGGTGCGGACATGAGCGGCGTAGCCCGCGTGGTCGGTGGCGACGCGCAGCACCCCGCCCGCGACGAGCCGGGAGGCGAGCAGGTCGAGGGTGTGCTGCTGCACGAACCGCCGCTTGGCGTGCTTCTGCTTGGGCCAGGGGTCGGGGAAGAACAGGTGGATCGCGTCGAGGGATCCGGCCGCCACCCGCTCAGCGAGGAAGGGCAGCGCGTCCCCGTCGTGGACCCACAGGTTGCGAACCCCTGCCTCCTCGGCCGTGGCCAGCATCCGTGCGACCCCGGGGACGTGCACCTCGATGGCGACGAGGTCGACCTCTGGGTGGGCCAGCGCGAAGCTGACGGCCGCTGCCCCGTGCCCGGACCCGACCTCCACGACGACCTGGCTGCTGCGGCCGAATGCCACCTCCGGCACGAGCGGCCCGGGGGGCAGTGCACGGGCCGGTAGGAAGGCGGTGATGCGCGCCTCGGTGAGCGGGGTGTTGCGCCACCGGGGCGTGAACGTGCGAACGCCCTCGCGTGGAACGAGGTCGAGGCGGGGGTCCACGACAGGTCCTCCAGTGCTGGTCGGCGTCAGTGACGGCGGATGGACAGTGCCGCCCGGTCGTCATCCTCTCCCGAACGCGCCGCGACGCACACGTCGGTCGCGATGTCACCACTGCCGAGCACCGACATCGTCGCGACCCCGAGCATCCGGTCCACCCCGTCCACGAGGTCGTGCCCCCGGGCCTCGATCACCCCATCGGAGTAGAGAAGGAGCGCGTCCCCGCGGTCAAGCTGCCCACCTTGCCGGGGGAAGGTGGCGTCCGGTACGACCCCGAGGAGCGGCCCGCGCCCGGCATCCAACACCGTCCAGCGAGCCCGCCCGGACGTGAAGGCAGCGGGAGAGGGGTGCCCGGCATTGGCGATCGAGTAGGCGCCGGTGCGAAGGTCCAGGTCGAGGTGCACCGCCGTGGCGAAGCCCTCTGCCCACCCCTGACGCACGAGGTAGTCGTTTGCGGCGCGGAGGAAGTCCGCGGAGGGAACCGCGCCGAGGAGACCTCCCAGCGCCCCGGAGAGCAACAGGGACCGCGTGCCGGCGCGCGTGCCCTTGCCGCTGACGTCGACCAAGACCACCTCGAGGCGGTGTCCTGACGGGCTGAGGTGAGCGACGATGAAGTCGCCCGAGAAGCGGTCACCGTGCGCCGAGAGCACCTGAGAGGTGACCGCCCACCCGTCGGGGAGGTCGGGGATGCGCCCACCCGATGCGATCCGATCCCGCAGCTCCGCGAACATGCGGTCGGAGTCGAAACCTCGGGTGCCGACCCGGGACCTGGACCGGGAGGCGACGGTCATCATTGCCATCACGGTGAGCATGGACACGATGACCAGTCCCGTACGGATGGTGCTGATTCCCGCCTTAGGGACCCACAACAACCCGCACACGAGGATGAGCGCATAGGTGACCGCGAGCCGCCGGGGGGTGAGTACGAGGCCGGCGAAGACGATCACCGGCACAAGGAGGGTGATCGGGAGCGAGAGTGGCCAGCGCAGGCTCGCCAGTCCGAACGCCGCCGTGACGGCGAGGATCCCCACGTAGTAGACGCGGTCATCGATCTCGGTCAGTCGCGCCACGCGCGGGCGCACGCGCGGCACCGACACCAAGGCGCTGCTCACCCGCGCCACGTTGAGCACCTGGGCCATCGCCCCCCCTCACGCGCCGTTGATCGAACCGGGCACACAGTAATGCTCCGATGCGCCCCGGCGCCAGACCTCAGGATGGCTGGACGTCAGGTGTTCCTGCAGGTCAGGGGGCCCGCGGGGGTTGCAGATCGGCCGGGCCACCCGGAAGCTCGGGAAGGGTTCCATCACCCTCGTAGGCACTGACCATCGCAATCCGCCGTCGGTGGCGCTCATCGCCACTGAACGCTGTGCCCACGAACGTGTCCACCATCGATCGCGCCTGCTCCGGCGTGGTCATCCTGGCGCCGATCGAGATGACCTGGGCGTCGTTGTGCTCGCGAGCGAGCTGGGCCAGCTCGTCGTCGTAGCAGAGCGCCGCACGGATGCCGCTGACCTTGTTGGCCGCCATCTGTTCGCCATTACCCGACCCTCCGAGCACGACCCCCAGCGAGCCGGGTTCGGCCGCGACCGCCTCGGCCGCGCGCAGGACGAACACGGGGTAGTCATCCAGCTCGTCGAAACCGTGGGGGCCGTGGTTGGTGACGTCGTGGCCCGCGGCCTCGAGGTGCGCGACGAGGTCCAGGAGCAGGTCGTACGCCGCGTGGTCACCGCCGATGTGGACGCGCACGGCGTCAGCTCGCCACGTCGAAGATCGGGCCCTGCGTGCGCGAGCGCTTGAGCTCGTAGAACCCCTCGGTTCCGGCGACGAGAACACATCCGTCCCAGAGCCGGCCCGCGGCCTCACCCCTCGGGGCCGGTGACACGACCGGGCCGAAGAAGGCCACGCCGTCCACGGACACCACCGGGGTGCCGACGTCGTCACCGACGAGACCGATCCCTCGGGCGTGGCTAGCGCGCAGCTCCTCGTCGTGCTCGGTGCTCGTCGCGGCCTCGGCGAGCTCCGTAGGCAGACCCACGGCATCCAGGGCCCCCTTGATCGCGACGGCGTAGTCCTCCTCGCGGTGGTGGATCCGCTCCCCCAGCGCGTCGTAGAGCGGCTTGACGACCTCGTCCCCGTGTGCGGCCCGGGCTGCGATGATGACGCGCACCGGGCCCCACGACGTGTCCATCGTGTCCTGGTAGCCCTCGTCGAGATCGCGCCCCGCGTTCAACACGGCCAGGCTCATCACCGACCACGTGACGTCCACCGGACGAACCTGCTGGACCTCCATCATCCAGCGCGAGGTCATCCAGGCCCAGGGGCAGATGGGGTCGAACCAGAACTCTGCTGCGTGGCGCTCAGTCATCCCCCCATCCTGCCACCGGGGCCACCATGCTCGGCGCAGCGCGTGCACTAGGGCAACCTCGCTCGCGTGGGAGCGGGCGCGCCGCTCGTGTCAGGATGGAGCAGGCCCCCACCGGAGCCTTCCCGTACGCCATCGCTAGGAGAACCCGTGCCCGGCACCAACCTCACCCGTGAGGAGGCCGCAGCCCGTGCGGCCCTGATCAGCCTCGAGCGCCACGACGTCGAGCTCGACGTCACGACCGGCACACAGACCTTCAGCACCCGAAGCACGATCCACTTCTCGTGCACCGAGCCGGGGGCCGAGTCCTTCGTCGACTTCATCGGCGCCTCCGTCGAGGAGATCGTCGTCAACGGCACCACGCTCGACCCGGCGAAGCACGTCGCCGACGGGCGGGTCCGGCTCACCGCCCTCGCGGCCGACAACGTCGTGACCATCGCGGCGACCGGCCGCTACTCCCGCACCGGCGAAGGGCTGCACCGCTTCGTGGACCCGGTCGACGAGGAGGTCTACCTCTACAGCCAGTTCGAGGTGCCCGACAGCCGCCGGATGTATCCCGTCTTCGAGCAGCCCGACCTCAAGGCGGCCTTCACGTTCACCGTGACCGCACCCGCGCACTGGCAGGTCGTCTCCAACTCCCCCACCCCTGAGCCGGAGCCAGCCGGTGAGGGCACCGCCACGTGGGCCTTCGCCCCCACGGGACGCATCTCGAGCTACATCACCGCCCTCGTCGCCGGCCCCTACGACGTGGTCCGCGACAGCGTCGACACGCGCGGCGGCGAGGTGCCCCTGGGCATCTTCTGCCGGAAGTCGCTCACGCCCTACCTCGACGCTGACAACCTCTTCGAGCTGGCCAAGCGCGGTTTCGCCTTCTTCGAGGCGGAGTTCGACGCCGCTTACCCCTTCGAGAAGTACGACCAGATCTTCACGCCGGAGTACAACATGGGCGCGATGGAGAACGCCGGGTGCGTGACCATCAACGAGATCTACGTGTTCCGGTCCAAGGTGACCGAGGCGATGGTCGAGCGACGGGCTCTCACCGTGCTGCACGAGCTGGCCCACATGTGGTTCGGCAACCTCGTGACGATGCGCTGGTGGAACGACCTCTGGCTCAACGAGTCCTTCGCGGAGTGGGCCTCGACCACCTGTCAGGCCGAGGCGACCCAGTGGGAGAGCGCCTGGACGACTTTCGGCACGTCCGAGAAGGCCTGGGCCTACACCCAGGACCAGCTCAGCTCG
>JBDSVV010000321.1:0-4072 GCA_039927035.1 Ornithinibacter sp.
GCAGCCCGGCCAGGTCGCCCACGAGGCGACCCGCCTTGCCGCGGGCGAGCTCCGCGACGTCGGGGTTCTTCTTCTGCGGCATGATGCTCGACCCCGTGGAGTACGCGTCGTCGAGGGTGACGAAGGAAAACTCCTTGGTCGCCCACAGCACCACCTCCTCGGCCAGTCGTGACACGTCGACCGCGGTCATGGCGGCCACGAACGACAGCTCCGCCACGAAGTCCCGCGAGGCCGTGCCGTCGATGGAATTCTCCACCGAGGAGTCGAAGCCGAGGTCGGCAGCAACTGCTTCGGGATCGAGGCCGAGCGAGGAACCCGCGAGCGCGCCGGACCCGTAGGGCGAGACCGCGGCGCGGACATCCCAGTCGCGCAGGCGGTCCACGTCGCGCAGCAGCGCCCACGCATGGGCCAGCAGGTGGTGCGAGAGCAGCACCGGCTGGGCGTGCTGGAGGTGCGTGCGGCCCGGCATGGCGACACCGAGGTGGCGGGTCGCCTGCGACACCAGGGCGTCGACCACCTCGAGCACCAGCCCGGCGACGACGCGGGCGTGGTCGCGCAGGTACATCCGGAACAGGGTGGCGACCTGGTCGTTGCGGGAGCGGCCGGCCCGCAGCCGCCCGCCGACCTCCGCGCCTGCACGATCGATGAGTCCACGCTCGAGCGCGGTGTGCACGTCCTCGTCGCCCTCCTGGGGGAGGAACGCACCGGAGGCGACGTCGACTCGCAGCACCTCCAGGGCGTCGAGCATGCCCGACAGGGTCGCGTCGTCGAGCAGACCGGCGCCGTGCAGCACCCGGGCATGGGCTCGGGAGCCGGCGATGTCGTATGCCGCGAGCCGCCAGTCGAAGTGGGTCGACTTCGACAGGGCAGCGAGGGCATCGGCGGGACCTCCGGCGAACCGGCCGCCCCACAGGCTGACCGAGCTGGGCTGGTCCTCTGCGTGGCGCTCCGACTGGGTCACGTGGTGTCCTTCCGGGTGAATGACATGAGGCGGTCGACGAGGGCACGACTGCGCGCGGTGCCGGGTGTGACGATCATGATCGTGTCGTCACCCGCGATCGTGCCGACGATGTCGTCGAGCCCAGCGTGGTCGAGGGCGGAGGCGAGGAAGCTCGCGGCACCCGGCGGGGTGCGCAGGATGACGAGGTTGGCCGAGGGCTCCGCAGAGACGAGCAGCTCGTGGCAGCGGCCCTGGAGCCGGGTCACCCGCTCGGCACCGTCGGGCGCCGGCCGCACCGTGCGGTCCCCGCCCTCGCCCGGAACGGCATAGACCAGGTTCTTCCCGACCCGGAGGCGCTCCGCTCCCACGTCGACGAGGTCCCTGGAGAGGGTTGCCTGGGTGACCTCGATGCCGTCCTCCGCGAGGATGTCGAGCAGGTCGGTCTGGGAGCGGACGGCCGTGGCCGAGAGGATCTCGACGATGCGCTGCTGGCGTGCTCCTCGACTCGTCGACACGGTCATGACGCGCTCCCGGCCGACTGCTCGAGCAGCCAGGACAGCAGGGCCTTCTGCGCGTGGAGACGGTTCTCGGCCTCCTGCCAGACGAGGGAGCGCGGGCCGTCGATGACCCCCGCGCTCACCTCGTGACCCCGGTATGCCGGGAGGCAGTGCAGGAAGATCGCGTCCGCCGAGGCGTGGGTCATCAGGGCCTCGTCGACCCTGAAGGCGTCGAACGGGCTGGCCGCACCGGTGCGCTCCTCGCTCTGGGACTCCTGCCCCATCGACACCCAGGTGTCCGTGGCGACGACGTCGGCGTCGCGAACCGCGTCGACCGGGTCCGAGGTGACGGTGACCGAGCCGCCCTGCGCCTGCGCGATGGCTCGAGCACGTGCGATGACATCGGGCCGAGGGAGGTGGGTGGGCGGGGTGCCGACGCGCACGTGCATCCCGGCGAGGGCGCACCCGAGCAGGTAGGAGTGGCTCATGTTGTTCGCCCCGTCACCGAGGTATGCCAGGGTGCGGCCGGCCGGGTCGCCGATGCTCTCGTGCACGGTCAGCAGGTCGGCGAGGATCTGGCACGGATGGTAGTCGTCGGTGAGTGCGTTGACGACGGGGACGCCTGCGTGCGCGGCCATCTCCTCCAGGGCGCGCTGCTCGAAGGTGCGCCACACCACCGCGGCCGACTGCGGCCCGAGGACGCGGGCCACGTCTGCCACAGACTCACGCACTCCCACGCCTGCGAGCCTCCCGTCGATGACCATCGGGAAACCGCCGAGCTGGGCTACGGCTCCGACGAACGACACCTGGGTGCGCAGGGTGGGTTTGTCGAAGAGGATCGAGACGGTCAAGGGCCCTTCAAGGCTCCGGTCGGCGAACGGCTCGGCCTTCAGGGCCAGGGCACGGTCGAGGACCACCCGCTGCTCGGCACCGGTGAGGTCGTCGTCGGCGAGGAGGTGGCGCAGGGTCATCGGGTCTCCTTGGCGGTGGATGTGGCGGCGTCGAGGAGGCGAGGGAGGGCGTCGACGAAGAGGTCGAGCTCGTCGGTGGTGACGACGAGCGGAGGCGCGAGCCGGATCGCGTCGGGTGCGACGGGGTTGACGATGAAACCCTCGTCGCGGGCCAGCGCCGCGACGTCCGCGGCGTGGTCTCCAGCGAGCGTGATGGCCTTGAGCAGCCCTGCCCCGCGGATGCCCGTGACGAGGGGGTGGGCGAGACCGGCGATGCGATGGTCGAGGTGCTCCCCCGCCTCGCGGGCGTGGTCCAGGAGCCCTTCGTCGGCGATGGCGCCCAGCACCGCGAGCCCGGCCGCGCAGGCCAGGGGGTTGCCGCCGAAGGTCGTGCCGTGCTGGCCCGCGGTGAGCAGGCTGCTCACGTCCGCGCCGAAGGTCACCAGCGCCCCGACCGGCACCCCACCGCCCAGTCCTTTGGCAAGGGTCATCGCGTCGGGCATTAAACCGGCCTGGTGGAACGCGAACCAGGTACCGGTGCGGCCGATCCCCGTCTGGATCTCGTCCAGGACCAGGAGTGCACCGACCTCAGAGGTGACCTCGCGGGCCACCTTCAGGTATGCCGGGTCGCCGGGTCGCACTCCCGCCTCGCCCTGGATCGGCTCGAGGAAGAGCGCGGAGGTGTCGGCCGTGACGGCCGCCCGCAGTGCGTCGACGTCACCCCAGGGGATGTGGGAGACACCGGGCATGAGCGGCTCGAAGGGCTCGCGGTAGGCGGCCTTGTGGGTGAGCGCCAGCGCGCCGGTCGTGCGGCCGTGGAACGCGCCCTCGGCGGCCACGATGCCGGTGCGGCCGGTGCGGCGAGCGAGTTTCAGGGCAGCCTCGATCGACTCTGTGCCGGAGTTCGTGAAGAAGACGGCTGACCCCTCGGGGGCGCCTGCGAGGGACAGCAGCTTCTCGGCGAGCTCGACCTGGGGGAGGGAGGTGAAGAAGTTGGAGACGTGGACCAGCTGACCGGCCTGCTTCGAGATGGCAGCGACCAGGGAGGGGTGGTTGTGGCCGAGCGCGTTGACGGCGATGCCCCCCACCAGGTCGAGGTAGCGGCGCCCGTCGACGTCCCAGACCCACGCGCCGTCTCCGTGGTCGAGGACGAGCTGGGGGCGCCCGAACAGGCGCAGCAGCGCCCGGTCGTACCGATCCAGCCAGTGTTCGGTGTTCGGAGTCAGGTCAGACATCGTGCGGCTCCTCGTCCGGGAGGATCATCGTCCCGATCCCCTCGGAGGTGAAGACCTCGAGCAGGAGGGAGTGTGGTTGGCGCCCGTCGATCACGTGTGCCTGCGGCACCCCGGCCTCGACGGCCCGAACGCAGGCCTCGAGCTTGGGGATCATGCCCTCGTCGACCGTCGTGAGCAGCTCACGGGCAGCGGTCACGGACAGCCGCGAGAGCAGCGAGTCCCGGTCGGGCCACGAGGCGTAGACGCCCTCGACGTCGGTGAGCACCACGAGTTTTCGTGCCCCCAGGGCTGCGGCGAGCGCCGCGGCGGCGGTGTCTGCGTTGACGTTGAGCACCTCGCCGGGGGCGTCGAGATCGGGAGCGATGGTGGACACGACGGGGATGCGCCCCGCTTCGAGGAGGTCGTGCACCGCGGCTGGCTCGACCTGAACCACGTCACCGACCAGGCCGA
>JBDSVV010000322.1:0-4005 GCA_039927035.1 Ornithinibacter sp.
TCGGGCAGACCGAGCTCCTCGCCCTGGTAGACGTAGGCGCCGCCGGGCAGGGCCAGCATCATCGTCGTGGCCGCCCGGGCGCGCCGCAGTCCGAGCACGGCATCCGGCTGAGGGTCCTGCGCGCTGATGCCGTTGGGGCGGGGCAGGCTCTGGTCCAGCCCCAGGCGCGAGGCGTGACGGACGACGTCGTGGTTGGAGAGCACCCAGGTGGTCGGGGCGCCCACGTCGTCGTTGCTGCGCAGGGTCGCCTCGATGACCGTGCGAAGCGCCGTGGCGTCCCAGTGCGCGTCCAGGAAGTCGAAGTTGAAGGCCTGGTGCATCTCGTCGAGGCGCACATACATCGCCAACCGCTCGGCGGGGCGCACCCACGCCTCGGCGCACAGGATTCGGTCGGGCGCGCCGTATTCCTCGAGCACCGTGCGCCACCCGCGATAGATCTCGTGCACGCCGTCCTGGTCCCACATCGGGGCAGCTCCGGTGGCACTGTGGTCGAGCACGCCCCCGCTGCCGGCCTCGGCGACCATGGCCGTCGGCCCGTCGGTGTCGACCTCGTCGTAGAGGCCGACCGCACCGTGGAAGTCGGGCAGGCCCTCCTTCTTCACCAGGCCGTGGGCCACGTCGACCCGGAAGCCGTCGACCCCCCGGTCGCACCAGAACCGCAGGATCTCGTGGAACTCCTCGCGCACCTCCTGGTGCTCCCAGTCCAGGTCGGGCTGGGTGGTGTCGAAGATGTGGAGATACCACTGGCCGGGGGAGCCGTCGGCCTCGGCGACCCGGGTCCAGCCCTTGCCGCCGAAGACCGAGGGCCAGTTGTTGGGTGGCTCGTTGCGCCCTGGTCCCGTGCCGTCGCGGAAGATGTAGCGCTCCCGCTCCGGGCTGCCGGGGGCTGCGGCGACCGCGGCCCGGAACCAGGCGTGCTCGTTGCTCGTGTGGTTGGGGACCAGGTCCACGACGACCTTGAGCCCGAGGTCGTGGGCGCTCGTGATGAGGGTGTCGGCGTCGGCGAGCGTGCCGAAGCGGGGGTCGATGTCGCGGTAGTCCGCGACGTCGTAGCCGGCGTCGTTCATCGGCGAGACGTAGAACGGGCTCAGCCACACGGCATCCACCCCGAGGTCGCGCAGGTAGGGGAGGCGGGCGCAGATGCCGGGGAGGTCGCCGATGCCGTCGCCGTCGGCGTCGGCCCAGGAGCGCGGGTAGATCTGGTAGATCACCGCGTCGCGCCACCACGGCGCGTCGGGGGAGTCGGCCGGGTGCACGATCGTGCCGGCCTCGGTCAGGGGCGCATCGCTCTGCTGGGTCACCAGCCCCATGCTTCCGTATGCCGTGGCGCGCGGCGACATGCGCCGGTGGTCGCGGTCAGTGGAGGAGCGAGACTCCTGCTGGGGGCCGGGTGTCGTCGCTGTTGACGAGGGAGTGCGCGGCGCGGAAGAAGTAGTCCCGCATCTGCTCGGCCTGCTCCGGTGGCAGCTCGACCTGACCCATCGCGTCGTACATGTGCCGCAGCCAGCGGTCGCGCATGTCGAGCGTCACGGCGAAGGGGACGTGCCGCATCCGCAACCGAGGGTGACCACGCTCCTGGCTGTAGGTGGTGGGCCCGCCGAAGTACTGCTCGAGGAACATCCGGAGGCGGCGCTGCGCCGGTGCGAGGTCCTCCTCGGGGTAGAGCGCCCGCAGCTCCGGGTCCTGCTTCACTCCCTCGTAGAAGGCGCGCACCAACGCCTCGAACGTCGGGGCTCCACCGACCTCCTCGTACAAGGTCATCGGGGGCCTCCCGACCCGACCGGGCCGCCGAACGGAGCGATCGGTGGAGCCTTGATCCCCGCGGCGTCGAGCGCGCTCTTGAGACGCTCGCGCAGCTCGCGCTGCACGCCGAAGTTCTCGCCCGCCACGCACTTGGCCCGCACCCGGATGGTCATCGTCGCGCCGCTGATCGACTCGACACCGAGCACCTTCGGCTCGCCCTCGAGCTTGTCCTTCCATGCCGGCTCCGCACCGAAGGTGGCTGCGGCGTCGCGGATCACCGCGATGACCCGTTCGACGTCCTCGTCGTAGGCGACCGGCATGTCGACGATGGCCGTGGAGAAGCCCTGCGACGTGTTGCCGACGCGCACGATCTCACCGTTGCGCACGTACCACGTGACACCAGAGGCGTCCCGCAGCCGGGTGATCCGCAGGGTGACGTCCTCGACCGTGCCGATCGCCTCGCCGGTGTCGATGACGTCGCCCACACCGTACTGGTCCTCGAAGATCATGAAGACGCCTGACAGGAAGTCCTTGACCAGGCTCTGGGCGCCGAAGCCGATGGCGAGGCCGCCCACGCCGGCGGATGCCAGCAACGGGGCGAGCGGGATGCCCACGAGGGCCAGAATCGTCAGGCCCGCGATGGAGGCCACCACGAAGGTCGCCACGCTGCGCAACAGCGAGGCCATGGTCTGCACCCGCTGGACGTGGCGGGCCTGGGCCAGGGCGGTGGTCGGGCCGAACACCCGCCCGATCGCCACCGACTCCGCGATGCGGGTCGCGGACTTCGACGTCATCGTCTTGACCACGCGGTTGATCGCCCGGTGCAGCAACCATCGGGCGAGGACGGCGACCAGAATGGTGAAGAGCACCCGCACGCCGTCGGTGAGCAGCCATCTCTGGGCGTTCGCCAGGAGGTCTGTGGCGGTCTGCAGGTTCGCTCCGACCACGGCCGCGGCGAGGTCAGTCACGGGCATCGCGCTCCTGCGCCGAGAGCGCTCGGGTCACCGGGTCGCGGTTCTCGGTGACGAGTCGACGCAGCCCGGCGGGGGCGTCGGGAGAGGCATCGAGCCACGCCTGGGTCGCGTCGTGCAGGGCGCGCGAGGCGAGCGGTCTCGGGTAGAAGCCGGCGACGATCGACTCAACCAGGGCGTGGGAACCCTTGGACTCCAGGCCGGCGAGAGCGGCGTGGTATCGGTCGACGTAGGGCTCGAGCAGCGCGACAGGAGTGCCGAGGCGGGTGAAGCCGTGCGCGATCGCATCGACGACGGCGTTCGTCAGGGTGTTGCCCTCGACGGCGGCAGCCCAGGCCGCCTCCTTGGCATCGGCGGTGGGGATCGCGGCCCGGGCCTTGGCCGCGCGCTCGCGCCCGGTCGCCGTGTCCTCCCGCGCGCGCTCGGCATCGATGGCCAAGCCGTCCGCGGCGCCCGCGGCGGTCAGGGCGGTGAGCAGTGTCCAGCGCATCTCGAAGTCGACCTCGAGGCCTTCGAGGGACTCGCTGCCGTCGAGGAGGGCTCGGACGTATGCCGTGTCGTCGCCGGCGGTGATGAGGGAGGCTGCGGCACTCACGAGTTGGAGCTGCGCGTCGCTCCCCGGGCCGGCGGAGCGCGCGAGCTCCCAGAGGCGGTTCCGCGTCGACTCGCGGGTCTGGTCGCGGTGCTCCGGCGCCGTGTACGTCAGCACCGCGATCTGCAGCTGGGCGATGAGAGTGCGGAGCAGGGTCGAGTCGCTCTCTCCCGGGAGGGTGGCCAGGACGAGGTCGACGAACGCCCGGGCGCCCATCTCGGCGTCGCGCGTCATGTCCCACGCAGAGGCGAGCACCAGCGCCCGGGGAAGCGAGTCGACGAATCCACGAGGGTGCGCCAGCGCGGTTGCGAGAGAGCGCTCGTCGAGGCGGATCTTTGCGTACGTGAGGTCGTCGTCATTGAGGAGAAGGAGGTCGGGCTGCTCCTGACCCACGAGCTCGGGCACGTCGGTGCGCTCTCCCGCGACATCGACTTCGATCCGATCGGTGCGGTGCAGTCCACCCTCGCGCACGGCATACCGGCCGAGAGCGATGCGGTGTGGTCGCAGTGTCTCGTAGCCCGTGGCGAACGTCTGCTCGACGACGGCCGAGGAGATCAGGCCGCGGTCGTCGACCTCGAGCACGAGGCGCAGCGTGTTCACCCCGGCGGTCTCCAGCCAGGACGCCGACCAGGTGCGCAGGTCCCGTCCGGACGTGGCCTCGAGCTCGTCGAGGAGGTCGGCCAGGGTGGTGTTGCCCCA
>JBDSVV010000323.1:0-11897 GCA_039927035.1 Ornithinibacter sp.
CTGGGGCCGAGCTGGAGGAGAGCGGCACGGCATTCGTCAGCAAGACCCAGGCCATCGGCGACGTCGCCTACGGCTGGGCGCTCGAGGACACCACGGGGTTCGTCACGGTGCACGCCTCGCCGGACGGGCGCATCCTCGCGGTGCACGCGCTGGGACCGGCTGTCTCCTCGATCATCCAGCCGCTGATCCAGGCCGCCAGCTTCGGTCAGCACGCCCACGACGTGGCCCTTGACCAGTACTGGATCCACCCGGCGCTGGCCGAGGTCGTCGAGAACGCCCTGCTCGGGCTCCCGCTCTGAGGCGACCCCGCAGCGCCCAACCCGTCAGGGAATGAGGGTGTTCGCGAAGATCTGCCAGGCCAGGACGGACTTCGCGACGAGGCTGAGGATGATGTACTGCCGCTCCCCGAAGAGGTAGCTCCGCCACGGGCCGACAGCCTTGAACTGCAGGAACTGGTTGATGGCGAAGGTGTTGAACAGCACGAACAGCGTGGCGATGATGGCGTAAACGAAGCCGGGAGGGCCCTGGCCGTCGTTGACGGCGATGGTGACCCACAGGTAGGCGCCGATCGCGGTCCACGGCCCGATGCCGGCGACACAGCCGAACCAGAACGGCGTCCACCAGGCGCACTGACCGCGCGAGGGTGAGTCGTCCTTGGCGTGCATCAGGCCGTTGTTGGTGACCTCCATGAGCCAGCCGAACAGGATCATCGCGACGTTGGCGAAGGCGAGACCGATGAGTGCCGCGAGGTCGGTGATGCCGGTGACCAGGGCGATGAGCACGATCATCAGCGTCGAGGACAGCGAGTACTCCACCCACCGGAAGCGGTTGCGCCCGCGCTCGAGCTCACCGACGTATCGGCGGAAACCCCACGGTGAGGCGATGAGGACGTGGAAGAACGCCGAGAGGAAGAGGAAGGATGCCGTGGCCCAGGCGAGCGGCACGTCCAGGACGCCGGTGAGCACGCCCTGGTCGAGCGGCGTGCCCGGGGGGCCCTGGAGGCCGAACGTCGAGACGGGCAGGGTGAAGTCGGTGCTCAGAGCCACCATCGCGCCGCCGGAGAGGAGGTGGATCGCTCCCATCACGACGTTGAAGATCCGCAGGGACCGGGCCGTGGGCTCGGGCACGTCGACGGACCGGGTGGAGAGCTGAAGGGGGAGAGCGGTCATGCCCGTCATTCTCCTCACGCAGGATCCGGCACGCACGCCGGAGCGGAATCACTGCTACACCAGCCCCGCGTGCGCCGCCCCGACCCGGTCAGCCCACCAGGCAGCCCGGTCCGGTGTCGCCGACCAGCGCGCGACCAGCGAGGGGTCGACCCCGACCGGGCCGACCGGGATCACGCCCTCACGCGGGATCAGTGGGTGGGCGCTCACGTCGCCCTCGAGAAGTGCGACGGTGCCCAGTCCGCAGGCGTGCTCGAGGACGGGGAGGGCAGCCGCGAGCGCGGCGCCGGCCGAGATCCCGACGCTGGTGTCGAGGGCAGATGACACCACTGCCGGGAGCCCACACTCCTGCACGATCCGGAGCGCGCTTCGCACCCCACCGAGTGGGGCGACCTTGACGACGATGATGTCGGCGGCCTCGAGATCGCGCACCCGGAGCGGGTCCTCGGCCTTGCGGATGGACTCGTCCGCCGCGATCGGCACGTCGATGCCGCCCCGAACCAGCGCGATCCTCAGGTCGCGGAGCTCCTCGACGGTCGCGCACGGCTGCTCGGCGTACTCGATGCCGTAGGGGGCCAGTCGGCTCAGCGCCCGCAGCGCGTCGTCGACCGACCACCCACCGTTGGCGTCCACCCGCACCCGTGCCCAGGAGCCCATCGCGCCCCGAACCTCCGCGACCCGAGCCACGTCGTCCTCCAGCCGCTGGCCCCGCTCGGCAACCTTGACCTTCGCGGTCGTGCACCCCGGGAACCGGGTGAGCACCCTCGCCACCACTCCCGCCGGGACCGCGGGGACGGTCGCGTTGACCGGGATCTCGCTGCGCTGGGGTGCGGGCCAACCGATCCACGCGGCCTCGATGGCAGCCGCGAGCCAGCGGGACGCCTCGTGCGGCTCGTACTCCAGGAACGGACCGAACTCGCCCCAGCCGCAAGGCCCCTCCAGGAGCGCGACCTCACGCGTCGTCACACCACGGAAGGGCACCCGCATCGGGATCGAGACCACCCGCAGCGTGGTGAGGAGGTCATCCAGGGTCGGCACCAGCACGAGAACACCGTATGCCGGGTGCCCGACCCACGACGGGGGCCGCGGGCTTCGCGGGCTAGCCTTGCGGCCGTGAGCGCGATCCCCGGTGTGAGTGAGACTTTCGACCCGAGCGCCTGGGAGGAGGTGCCAGGGTTCGAGGGCCTCACCGACGTGACCTACCACCGGGCCACCGGACTCGGCTGTGTGCGCGTGGCGTTCGACCGGCCCGAGGTGCTCAACGCGTTCCGGCCGCACACCGTCGACGAGCTCTACCGGGTGCTCGACCACGCCCGCCGCAGCGCAGACGTGGGAGTCGTCCTGCTCACCGGCAACGGGCCGGGCCCCCAGGGAACCGGCAGTGCGAACAAGTGGGCGTTCTGCACCGGCGGCGACCAGCGCATCCGAGGTCGTTCGGGCTACCAGTACGCTGACGGAACGACGGCCGACACCGTCGACGGGCGCCGCGTCAAGGCCGAGGGTGGCCGGCTGCACATCCTCGAGGTGCAGCGCCTGATCCGCACGATGCCCAAGGTGGTCATCGCCGTCGTCGGCGGCTGGGCGGCCGGCGGTGGGCACAGCCTGCACGTCGTCTGTGACCTCACGATCGCCTCGCGGGAGCAGGCGCAGTTCAAGCAGACCGACGCCGACGTGGGCTCCTTCGACGGTGGGTACGGCTCCGCCTACCTGGCGAAGATGGTGGGGCAGAAGCGAGCCCGCGAGATCTTCTTCCTCGGTCGCACCTACTCGGCGAAGGACATGCAGCAGATGGGGGCGGTCAACATCGTCGCCGACCACGCCGAGCTCGAGGTCGAGGCGTTGACAGCCGCCCGCGAGATCATGGGCAAGAGCCCGCAGGCGCAGCGGATGCTGAAGTTCGCCTTCAACCTCCTCGACGACGGCCTGATGGGTCAGCAGGTGTTCGCCGGCGAGGCGACCCGGCTCGCCTACATGACCGACGAGGCCGTCGAGGGGCGCGACCAGTTCCTCGAGAAGAGAGACCCGGACTGGTCGCCGTTCCCCTGGTACTTCTGAGCGGGCCGGGCACGCGGCTGGATGCCGTGAGCCCACCACCCGCACCCGCCCGCCGGCCGGCGGTGGGTCCCGCGGAGTAGACCGGGCTGGTGCGCCACTTCCGGGCAGGGAAGACTCCAGGCGTGCCCCACACCCAGAATGCTGCGATCAACCTCCGCCTGGCCCAGCTCGGCCTCCCGCTCCCCGAGGGGTTCGAGGACACCGAGGCGGCCCGTCTCGTCCAACCGATCCTCGCCCGCCAGCGCGAGCTGAGCCGCCGACTCTCGGACCGGCTGTGCGCGGCGGACCAGCGGATCCAGGCGTTCCTCGACGACTACCTCGCCGACACGGGCGAGTCGCCCCAGCTGCCTCGTCGCACGCTGGTGCTCGATGAGCCGGGTCTGGCCCGCGAGCTCTCCCTCCCTTTCGACGGCGACAGCTTCGCCTCACCGCTGCTGAGCAGCTACCGGCTGGCCAACGGGGTGCTGCACAACCCCGCGAACGACCGACGGACCACGGCGGGTGTCTTCCACGTGGCCGAGGGCGGCCTACCCATCCCCGACGACAAGATCGCCGTGCCGGCGCGGGCCTTTGCCCGGTTGCTGGCCGGGGCCTTCGAGCCACCGCAGGCCGACATGGTGCTGCCCTACACGGCCAACCAGCCGACCCCCGCAGCCGCACTGGTGTCCCTGCACCTGCGGCCGCTGGTGTCCCCCGAGGTCCCCGGAGTCGTGCGCGAGAAGCGGATGGAGATCCGACTCATCGTTCCGGGTGGCCTCGTCTCCAACCTGGACTTCGTCGAGGGAATCTTCGGCAACGGCGGCGACCCCTACCTCCCCGAGCACGACGCGTCCCTCGCACCGGAGACGTGGACCGGGCACACCGGCTGTGTCGTGCTCGCGCCTCACCTCACCCGGGTCACCAAGAAGGAGCTCGGCCTCCCCCACATCAGCGAGGCGAACGACCGCCAGCGGCGCGACGGGGTGTGTTGGGAGCGGGAGGACGAGCGCTACAACGAGGGGCGTGCCTTCAAGATCTGCGCCCGGGATGCGCGCGGTGTCATCGTCACGGTCATCGCGGACAACTACTACGGGTACTGCAAGAAGGAGGTCAAGACCCAGATCTCTTACTCCGCCAACCTCTTCGGCAACGCGGAGGAAGAGCACTCCGGTGGCGCCCTGGTCTTCGCGAGCTACAACCTCGGAAGGGAGTACACCGAGGGCTCCGGAGCGGAGGACTTTCGACTCACGGACGTCCTCGAGCGCGACCCGGTGCGCTTCGCCGCGCAGCCCGAAGGGCACGCTCTTGACACCGAGCAAGCCCACATCGTGCTCGTGCCCGCCGGCGCCCGCTACTCCCTGCCCGAGATGCGCGTCTCCTGGGCCCGCCCGGACGGTGCACAGGGCTCGGTGCCGCTGCGCGCCGATCAGGTGTACCTCAGCCCCAACGGCTACCGCGTGCAGGTCGCTCAGCAGCCCCACGACCGCACCTGGAGCCTGTTCGGCACCGTGGCGACGGGTACGTCCTGCCACAAGCCGGCGACCGTCTCCGGCGGGGGGAAGTCCGAGATCTCCAAGGCGATCACGGATGCGTTCATCATCGGCACGGCCTTCGTCGCAGACCTCGACACCGACATGGACTCGGTCGCCGCGATCCTGGACCGCGACTACTCCCAGCGGTTCCTGGACCCGGAGCGCAACGACGTGGACACCCGCTCGGTCCTCTCTGACGAGCGCTCGATCGGCTCGGTGATCAAGCTGTTCACCCCCTCCCGCACGGACTACCACCCTGACTACAACGCTTGGCTGCAGCGCATCCCGCCCTACGTCAAGGAGCTCGTCTACATCGTCAAGCGCTCCTACCGGAAGCGCTGGGGCGCGAGCTGGCGGAGCCACTTCAGCGTGGTGACAATCGACGGCCGCCAAGGCAACGCGCTGCGTCTGGACGGCACCGAGGTCACCCGAAACATGCTCAGGGTCGGGTATGACACCGACGGTTCGTGGCGCCTGTTCAGCCTTCGCCACGACTTCGCACCAGCGGTGAAGGTGCAGACCCAGGACGACATCACGGCCTCGACGGTGGTGCCCGGCGGGCAGATCGGGCTCGACCCGGACCGGTCCTACAAGCTCGTGGAGAACTGCGAGGGACTGCTCTTCCAGCGCCCCGACGATGCGATCCACCGGGGCTACGACACCCAGGCCGAGCGGGACATCGCCACCCCCGACACGTTCCTGTCCAACTTCGAGCCGCTGGCTCGCGGCGACGTCGTCGCGATGCGTGAGGACGCCGTCGCGTTCAGCGCCTTCAGCGCGCCGATGGCCCGGTTGCTCGAGGACTTTGCGGACGGCGCCGCGGGCGAGGGCCCAGACTTCGTCGTGTGCTCGGCGAACCCGCGGCTGGTCGACGGTGCACCCTCGAAGAACCCCCGGTACCTCCAGGAGCGTCCGGACCGCACGAACGCCGCGGCCACAGCGGTCGCCGAGGTCTCCGCGCGCCTCGTCCGGCGGCTCCCGTCGGCGGCGCCGCTGCTGCTTCCGGTTGACGTCGTGGCGGCGGGGCGACGCAACAACCCGCCCGACGGTCCCGTGCCGCCGCTCTGCGCCTACGGCCCGCTGCACTACATGGAGGTGCCCGAGCTGTTCATGGAGTTCATCTCCTCGATGACCGGCAAGTCGCCCTCCACCACCGGGGCCGGCTCCGAGGGCGCACTGACCAAGGGCCCCTTCAACGCGATGCCCGCCGTCATCGACCTCAACGCCTCGCTGCTGTCCTACGTGCTCACGGGCCACGACGGCTGGCTCTCCTCCGCCGGATACGTCGGCCCACACGTGCGCATCGACCACGACTTCTCGCTGCTCGTGCCCGAGCTCTTCTCGCGGATGACCGCCCAGGAGCGGGACGCCCGCAGCCTCATCGCGGAAGGGTCCCTGGAGAAGATCGACGACGTCCAGCACGAGGGGCGGCTCGTGCCTGCCAGCCGCCTGGGGTACCGCATGACCGAGCGGCTCGCTCGCAAGTACTTCGGGAGGATCTTCCTGCACCCTGAGGTCGTCTTCACACCCGAGATGTTGCGCCCGGAGCTGCAGGACCCGGCCGTCTTCGCGCAGTCCGTCGCCACCATCGTCGCGACGCACGAGCGCGTTGCCCAGGCCTACGTCCGCGACGGGACCATCACCTTGGCGGTCCCGCCCCTGCGAGCCCTGCTCGAGATCATGGCCGAGGGCGTCACGTCTGAGGGCTGGACCCTGGCTTCACCGGAGTTCCGCGAGCAGTTCACCCGATCAGCCGTCCTCACCTCACCGTGGTACGCCGAGCGGCTGGATGCCAAGGCCGCGGCCGCGAGCGCCAGGGCCGATGCGGGCCTGGCTGCCATCGAGAAGTTCCTCGCGACCCCTGGCAACGAGGAGCCCTCCGGCCGCCTTGACATCCCCGCACGGGTCGAGGAGGCGCACGGGGAGGCGGAACGGCTCGCAGGAGCGCAGTTCCGTGAGCAGCTCGTCGGGACCTCGGGGCTCACCCCGCTGGAGGATCGCGACTAGGGCGGCTTCGACCGCGACCGGTGCCGGCGGCGGGGCGACGCGGGCGCGGCATCCGCGTCGGCCGTCAGCATCGGCCGTCAGCGCAACGTCGACCTCAGCGACTCGATCGCGGTGTGCTGCGGTCTCCAGCCAAGCACGGTCCGTGCCTTGGTCGTATCCATGATCGCGGGGTGGCTTACCGCTTCGACCCACTGTGCCCCCGAGGGTAGATACGGCAGTCGTGCGACAGCGCGGGCGAGCGCCGCGACGGGCTCCCCAGCGAGCCGCACGGGCCGAAGACCGAGCTCCCGGGCGACGTCGAGGAGGGTGACCACGTCGACGGCGGCGATGTTGTAGGCCCCCGGCGGACCAGCGCCGACGACACACAGGCGCAGCGCCTCAGCGACATCGTCCTGGTGGATGAACTGGAGGGGGAGATCCGGGACGAGGGCAGGCAGGGAGGGTCCGTGCCGCAGCACTGCTCCCGCACCCCGCACCAGCTGCTCGAGCGCCTTGGGGACATTGACCTTGGCGCCGACCGCATCGGGCCCGAGGACGATGGGGGGCCGCAGGACGTAGAGGGCGGTCTGAGGGTGCTCGGCCGCCTCCTGGCGTAGCAGGTCCTCGAGTTCAGCCTTCTCCTGGGCGTAGAAGAGGCGGTCCGCAGGCCGGGTGGCCCAGTCCTCGCGGATGCCGATCGGGTTGTCGCGATGGAATCCGTATGCCGCCACCGACGACGCGTAGACGAACCTCTTCGCCCCGACGTCGGCCGCTGCTCGGAACGCGTTCAAGGTGCCCTCGACGTTGATCGCGCGAGTCGTCTCCCGGTCGCCGCTCAGGATCAGGAAGGCCAGGTGCACGACCACGTCGGCCCCGTCGAAGGACGTGTGGAGCGCGTCGACGTCGCGAACGTCACCGCGGCGGTACTCCATCTTCGTCCAGCCACGTTCCGGGGCGTCGAACGGCCGCCGAGCCGTGCCGATGACGTGCTCGACCCGATCGTCCTGCTGCAGCAGGGGCATCAGGGCGAGGCCGAAGGTGCCGGTGGGCCCGGTCACCGCCACCGTGAGGCTGGTCAGCCCGACCCCCCGATGTCGACGGCATAGGCCTCGTAGATCAGGTCGGACCCGCGCTGGCGGTGGCGCACCAGCCGCCCGACGAGCGATGTGGCAGCCTCCCGGTGCGCCGCGAGCGCGCCCTCGTCGGTGAGCCCCTCATCACGCTCGGTGAGCAGGCGCTCCACCTCCTGCAGGAACCAGCGGTGGTCCTCTCTCTGCAGCTCGACGGCGTGCGTCAGCCGCGGCGAGGTGACCCCGATGTCGGCGTAGAGCCCACCCTCCGCCTCGGTGAGGGCAACGTGGTCGCGCAGGTCGTGGGCGAGCTCGGTGAGGGCTGCGCGCACCCGCCTGCGCCAGAGCTGGCCGAGGCCCACCGGCAGCGACGTCGCCGCGTCGAGGGCACTCATGGACTCGCCGAGCTCGGAGCGGTGCGCGCGCACCCGCTCCAGGTATGCCGCGAACGCCTCGTCCATCCACATCACCTCCGTGGGCCGTCACCCCATGGTCCCCCGGATCCCGCGCTGTGGCGACCCCTGCCTACAGTGGCGAGCATGAATCTCGAGACGCTGAGGATGCCCGGGGGGCGCGACGTGCTCGGCATCCTGCCGCGGATCGAGGAGGCGCTGGGCGGCGGTCGTCCCGTGCTGCCCTGTGCGCCTATGACAGACCCACCGAACGTGCCGGAGCACGAGCCCGATGAGCTCCCCGAGGGGCTCGCCGTCGCCATCGGCACCTCGGGCTCGACCGGCACCCCCAAGCTCGCCCTGCTCACGGGGTCGGCCCTGCGAGCCAGCGCGGAAGCCACGCACGAGCGCCTCTCCGGGCCCGGTCAATGGGTGCTGCCCGTGCCGGCACACCACGTCGCGGGCCTGCAGGTGCTCGTACGCTCGATCGTGGCCGGAACGGTTCCGGTGGTGCTCGACCTGACCGGTGGCTTCACGGCATCCGCGTTCGTCGCTGCGGTCGACCCGATGGGCACCGACACCGCGATCTACACCAGCCTCGTGCCGACCCAGCTGCTTCGGCTGCTGGACGATTACGAAGCCACCGAAGCCCTCCGCCGGTTCGACGCCGTGCTGATCGGCGGCGCCGCCTTTCCCCCGCACCTGCGCGACCGAGCCGCGCTGGCCGGGGTGCGGGTCGTGGCGACCTACGGGATGAGCGAGTCGGCCGGCGGCTGCGTGTACGACGGGACGCCCCTCTCGGGCGCCATAGTTCGCCTCGAGGAGGGCGGCCAGATCAGCCTCGGTGGGGCAACGATCGCGCACGGTTACCTCGCCCGGCCCGACCTCACCCGCAGTGTCTTCACCGTGGACGAGCAACGCGTGCGCTGGTTCCGCACCGATGACGTCGGGCATCTCGACGACGACGGCGCCCTGCACGTGGACGCCCGCCTGGACGACCTCATCGTGACGGGTGGCCTCAAGGTCGCGCCGAGGCTCGTGGAGGAGGCCCTCGCAGCCGGTGTGCCCGGCATCCGGCACGTGGTGGTCGTTGGCACACCTGACCGTGAATGGGGCCAGTCGGTCAGCGCCTACCTGGTGCTCGACCCGGCTCGCTCCCCCCGCACGCCGACGACCGCGGAAGTGCGCTCGGCGTTGCGCGGAACCATCCCGGACCACGCCCTTCCCCGACGGGTCCTGACCGGGACCACGGTGCCCCTGCGCGGACCGGGCAAGGCCGACCGCCGTGCAGTGGCAGCCCTGTTCGACGTGGGATGATGGGGACATGCTCCGATACGTGCCGTTCGTCCTCAGCCTCGCGCTGACGATCTACTGCGCGGTGGACGCGATCCAGACCGAGGACGGCTCCGTGCGCAACCTGCCCAAGATCGGCTGGCTCATCCTCATCCTGCTCTTCCCTGTGGTCGGTCCCGCCGCGTGGCTCATCGCCGGGCGGCCCCAGCGCGGCGGTCCCCGGCAGCTTCAGCGCCGCGGCCCGCGAGGGCCCGACGACGACCCCGACTTCCTCAAGGACCTCTGACCCACCCCATGGCAACGCTCTCCCAGTGGGTCGCCGGCGCCCGCCCGCGCACCCTGCCCGCCGCCATCGCCCCGGTGCTGCTCGGCAGCGCGGCCGCCCACCTGTCGGGGGCCGCCGACCTCGCCCTCGCGATCCTGGCGCTCTTGGTCTCCCTCGCCCTGCAGGTCGGGGTCAACTACGCCAACGACTACTCCGATGGCATCCGTGGCACCGACGAAGCACGGGTCGGCCCGGTCCGGCTGGTTGGGCAGCGCCTCGCGCAGCCCGGGAACGTCAAGCTCGCGGCCTTTGCCTCGTTCGGCGCCGCGGGGCTCGCCGGGCTCGCGCTCGTGGGGCTGTCACAGGCGTGGATCATGCTGCCGCTCGGTGTGTTCGCGGTCCTCGCGGCCTGGCGCTACACCGACGGCGACAACCCTTACGGCTACCGCGGGCTCGGCGAGGTCTACGTCTTCGTCTTCTTCGGGCTGATGGCCACGCTCGGCACGCTCTACACCCAGGCGCTCACCCTGTCGTGGTTCGGCCTCGCGGGGGCCGTGGGCGTGGGGGCGATCGCGTCGTCCATCCTCGTCGCGAACAACTTGCGCGACATCCCCACCGACCGCGAGCACGACAAGCAGACGCTCGCCGTACGCCTGGGCGACCGCCGGACTCGGCTGCTCTACCTCACCCTCGTCGTCGTGTCGGTGCTCGCCCTCGGCGCGATGGCGGTCTGGTCTCCGTGGGCGCTGCTGGGCCTGCTGGCCGTCCCGATCGCTGTGCGCTCGGTGCGACTGGTGCTCGGGAGCACGACGGGGCGCGATCTCGTGCCGGTCCTGGCTGCCACCGGCCTCTACGAGGTGGCGTATGCCGTGCTGGTCACCGTGGGCGTCGCCATCGGTGTGGCACTGGCCTGAGGGGTGGAGTCACCGGTTCCCGGACGTCCGGATGGATCACCCGGCGTGCCACCCCACCGGACCCACCTGAACCAACCGACCGGATGGATCAGGTGGCGTGCCACCCCACCGGACCGACGTGAACCAACCGACCGGATGGATCACCACTGAGCGGGGTGGGAGAGCGGGCCCTGGCACGCCACGTGATCCATCCGGACGTCCCTCCACGGGGTACACACTGGATGGGGCGAAGACGCCTCGGCACGGAACGTCCTCACGACGGCACCACGGCACCACCCGGATGCCGGGAGGGCGGTCAGCGGAACTGGCCCTCGTCCTTGGAGATCTCCGCGTCCTCGGCAGCCTCATCGGTCGGGCTGCCATCTGAACGGGTGCGCTTGGCCGCCATACGGCGCTCGATGCGCTCCGCGAGCTGCGCGGAGTAGTCCTCCCGGACGCGGCGCAGGGCGAAGAAGGAGATGACCGCGGAGAGGACTGCCGCGCCGGCGACCAGCAACAGGGCATTGCCCTGACCGCGCAGGCCCGCGAGCCACAGCGCCGTGATGCACGCGATGAAGATGACGATCCGCAGGACCGTGTAGCGCATCATCGGCGCTCAGAGCCCCGAGTAGGAGTGCTGGCCCACGAAGAAGACGTTGACGACGGCGAAGTTGACGATGACGCAGGCGAAGCCGATCAGCGCAATCCACATCGCGTTCTGGCGCTTCCACCCGGTCGTCGCCCGGGCATGGAGGTATGCCGCGTAGACGACCCAGATGACGAAGCTCCAGACCTCCTTGGGGTCCCAGTTCCAGTAGGACCCCCACGCCTGACGCGCCCAGATCGCGCCCGCGATCACCGTGAACGTCCATAGCGGGAAGGCGACGATGTGCACGGAATACGACATCCGCTCCAAAGCCCGAGCATCGGGCAGGCGGGACATGAAGGAGCGCGGCGGGGAGTCGGAGGACTCGAGGCGGTCCTGGATGAGGTACAGCACGCCGAGCGAGAAGGCGATCGTGAACACCGCCACCGACAACGTCGCCACCGTCACGTGGATGGAGAGGAACACCGAACGCAGCGACGGCATGAGCTCGGAGGCGTCGGTGTACCAGACGGTCGTCGCGAGGCCGAGGTTGAGCAGGGCGGGTGTGACGACGAAGATGCCGAGCCAGCGCAGGTCCCGACGCGTGCACCACACCGAGTAGGTCACCAGGACGAACATCGAACCGACCACGGCGAACTCGTACATGTTGCCCAACGGCC
>JBDSVV010000324.1:0-7708 GCA_039927035.1 Ornithinibacter sp.
GCACCCCCCACGAACCAACCGACCGGATGGATCAGGTCGTGAAGGCGAGTGGGGGTGGCACGCCAGATGATCCATCCGGACGTCCCGTCAAGGGGTGCTCGTGAGAGACGCGCCAGCCCGCCACGACCCGCCACGGCGGCGGCCGAGACACCAGTGCAACGTGCTCGTCGTCACGGAAAAGCAGCGCGCGATCACTCGACGTGGACGCGCACCGCGTAGAGCTCGGGGAAGAAGGTGAGGTCCAGCGCCCGGCGCAGGAAGTCCACACCGCTGGAGCCACCGGTTCCCACCTTGTGGCCGATGGTGCGCGAGACGACCTGGAGGTGACGGAACCGCCACTGCTGGAAGAGGTCCTCGATGTCGACGAGCTCCTCGCACGTCTCGTAGACACCCCAGTGCTCGGCAGGCGCCGCATAGACCTCGGCGATGACGTCGACCAGCCCCTCGTCCAGCCGGTAGGGCAGCGTGACGTCCCGTTCCAGGACAGCTGTGGGAACGGCATACCCCTTCCGCGCGAGGAAGCGCAGGAACTCGTCGTAGAGCGTCGGCTCGTGGAGCAGCGCCTCCAAGGAAGCGTGCTGCGGTGGGTCGTGCTCGAACACGCGCACCATGTCGGCGTTCTTGTTGCCGAGGAGGAACTCGACGGAGCGGTACTGGTGGCTCTGGAATCCCGAGCTCGTCGCGAGGAACGGCCGGATCTGCGCGTACTCACTCGGCGTGAGGGTGGCCAGCACGTCCCACTGCTCGACAAGCTGCTTCTGGATGTGCTTGACCCGGGCCAGTCGCTTCAGCCCGGGCGCGAGCTCGTCCGCCGCGATGAGCGCGCGGGCGGAGTGCAGCTCGTGCAGCAGCAGCTTGAGCCAGAGCTCGGCGACCTGGTGCTGGATGATGAAGAGCACCTCATCGTGTTGAGGTGGCTCGCTGCGCGGGTGCTGCGCCGAGAGCAAGGTGTCGAGATCAAGGTAGGCGCCGTAGGACATCGCCTTGCTGAAGTCCGTGGAGATGCCCTCTTCCACGGTGCGCTGGGCACGGTCGGCGGCATCGTCGCTCATGGCCCCATCATGCCGCGGTGAGCCACCAGCAGGTGGGCGCTCGGTGGCTTCGCCCCACCGGCTCGTCGTCAGCTGGTCTCGACGCCCACGAGCGCGGCGTGCCCCCGCCCGTCGACCTTCACCCGGGCGATCGCGTTACCGCCGCGGACCGCGGCCTCTAGCGCGCTGGCCCGGTCCTGCGGCAGGAACCAGCTGTCGATGCCGCACTCCAACCGCCAGCTCGAGTCGTCGCAGGTGAGGTAGACGCCCTTCGTCGGGCGGGTGCGCTGCACCGGCTGACCCACCCAGACCTCACCCTTCTCGACCAGGGGGACGTAGGCCGTGCCGCGAGCGTCCTGCTCGGCCTGCATCTCCTCCTCGGTGCGGCCGTCCACCTCCACGGTGGGCTGGCCCGGGAGGTCGGGGTACCCCAGGTCGACGTAGGCCCCCCGGAACGGGTCGTAGGGATCGACGGGAGCGACGCGCAGCCGCACCTCCTCGCCCACGGCGCGGGCCGACAACGGCGCCCACACCGCGACCATGACCAGCAGCACCTGGGCGAGCACCGCCGCGCCCACGCGCACCGTGCGTGACGTCGTCATGACAGGACCTCCTTGCCCTCGGCGACCAGTCGTCGCCGACCCCGGTCCACGAGGACGCCGGTGCCGATGAGCACCACACCGATGACGAGGAACAGCGCGGCCCCGGACAGGATCGGCGCGAACACCGCGAAGGCCTGTACGGGCACGAACACGACCAGGGAAGCCGTCGCGAGCCAGGTGAGCCGGCTGCTGTCCCGCTGTCCCCCCAGCACGGCATACCCACTGGCGACCGCGAGATAGGCGATGACCGCGATGACGGCCCGCAGGTAGGCCCCGCCGGAGACGTCCGTGGTGTCGAAGCCCGCGACGTCATAGCGCCACAGCGACAGCACCACGCTCACCACGAGCGCCACGCTCGCCAGCGCCGCCTCGAGACGGTCGAGGTGCGACCCCAGCGCGATGGCGGCTGCCGCCAGCGCCGCAGTCACCACGAGCCCGACCCACAGCGTGAGGCTCCCCTGGACCTCGCCCCAGGCAAAGGGCAGCGCGGCCACGAAGAGCGCGACCAGCACGAGGGCACCGCCGATCTCACGCCAGGGCACCGATGCGTCCGGCCACCATCCCCGCACCGCGTGCAACACGCCCGCTGCAACGGCCGCCAACCCAGCCGCGCCGAGCGCCGTGGTCACGGAGAAAGCGCCGCCGCCTCCGTCGAGCACCTGCCAGACGAACCAGAACGTGACCAGCCCCACACCGAGGACGAGCGGCGCGAGCCCGCGCACGGCATAGGCCCAGAGCAGCACGCCCAGCCCCCACACCCCCACGAGCAACGGCTCGTATGCCGGCACCTGCAGGCTCTGCGCGGCTTGGAACACGACGGCGCCGTAGGCCCCTCCGGCCAGCAGCCGCACAGCCCCGACGACGGGCGAGGCCATGTCACCGTCGGCCAGGCGGCGGCGCGCCAACAGCTCGGACACGAGCACCATCCCGAGCCAGATGGCCACCATCAGCGCGAACCGCACCCAGGGCGCCATCTGGTCCAGGTTCGCCGCGACGAGCCAGATCAGGCCCAGACCCACGAACAGGGCCCCCAGCGTGAGCACGATGCGCGCGAGGGTCACCCGGCGGCTGGCGACATATCGCCCACGGAGCGTCGCCGCGAGCCCCTCGTCGACCAGCCCCTCGGCCTGCCACTGCCTCAGCTCCCCCTCGAGCCAGTGCAGCTGGGCAGGGCTGGCAGCGTGGACGGCCGGATCTCGCTGAGCGGGAGCGGTAGGGGTGGCAGCCGGTGTCGCGGTCATCGCGGGTTCCTGACGTCGTGGCCCCTCTGAGCAGGCCGGTGACCCGATCATGGCCTGTTCGAGGAGTCTCGCGCCTGAGTTCCGCTACTCATCACCCCGGGGTGTTGCAGCGCTCACGCCCCGTTGAACTCCTCCGGGTTGGGTCCGGTGCGAAAGCCTCGGTCCAGCACCGAGATGGCCTGGACGTCCTCGGCAGTCAGCTCGAGTTCCGACGCGGCGAGGTTCTCGGCGATCCGCGAGGGGGTCACCGACTTGGGAAGCACCACGAGGCCCAGGGCGCGGTGCCAGGCGATGACGACCTGGGCCGGCGTCGCGTCGTGTGCAGCCGCGATCGAGGCGATGACCTCGTCGTCGAGCACCCTCTTGCCCGACGCCAGGGGACTCCACGACTCGGTGACGATCCCCCGCTGCTCGTGGAAGGCGCGAAGCGGCGCCTGCTGCAAATAGGGGTGCAGCTCCACCTGGTTGATGCTCGGCCACTCCCCCGTCTCGTCGTGCAGACGCTGCAGGTGCTCGGCGTGGAAGTTGCAGGTGCCGATGGCCCGCACCCGACCGTCGTCGCGCAGCTGCTGGAGCGCGCGCCAGGTCTCGACGAAGAGGTCCTGCGCGGGGGCCGGCCAGTGGATGAGGAAGAGGTCGAGGGTGTCCAGGCCGAGGCGCTCCATCGATGCGTCGAAAGCCGCGAGGGTCTTGTCCAGCCCGTGGTCGTCGTTCCAGACCTTCGTCGTGACGAACACGTCCTCGCGAGGGACGTCGGAGGCCGCGAGGGCCCGACCCACTCCCCGCTCGTTGTGGTAGAGCCGGGCCGTGTCGACGTGGCGGTAGCCGACCTCCAGCGCCGTGGCGACCGCGGCGTCGACCTCCTCGTCGGGCACCTGCCAGACGCCGAAACCGATCGTGGGGATCTCCACCGGTGCGGTGGGAGTGGTCAGGGACGTCGTGGTCACAGGCATGAACACACCGTATGCCGTGCCGGTCGCCGAGCGTGGCCCACCTCACGACCGCGTCGGCGGCGTTCGCGGGACCCGGCCCCACGGCATACCGATAGGCTCGCAATCATGGCCATCAGCAAGGTCCTCATCGCCAACCGGGGCGAGATCGCCGTCCGGATCGCACGCGCCTGCGCGGACCACGGCATCGGCTCCGTCGCCGTCTACGCCGAGCCCGACCGCGACGCCCTGCACGTGAAGGTCGCCGACGAGGCGTATGCGCTCGGAGGCACCACCCCGGGGGACTCCTACCTCTTGCAGGACAAGCTCATCGAGGTGGCGCACCAGGCAGGGGCCGATGCCGTACACCCCGGCTACGGTTTCCTCGCGGAGAACGCCGACTTCGCCCAGAAGGTCATCGACGCCGGCCTTGTCTGGATCGGCCCGGGCCCCGAGGCGATCGACTCCCTCGGCGACAAGGTCAAGGCCCGGCACATCGCTCTTGCCGCCAACGCCCCCCTCGTGCCCGGCACCAAGGACCCGGTCGACGGCCCCGACGAGGTGGTGGACTTCGCGAAGGAGCACGGGCTCCCGGTCGCGATCAAGGCGGCCTACGGTGGTGGCGGACGCGGGCTCAAGGTCGCGCGCACCATGGAGGAGATCCCCGAGTTGTTCGAGTCTGCGGTGCGTGAGGCGGTCACGGCCTTCGGCCGCGGCGAGTGCTTCGTGGAGCGTTTCCTCGACCACCCCCGTCACGTCGAGACCCAGTGTCTCGCAGACCAGCACGGCAACGTCGTCATCGTATCGACCCGCGACTGCTCGCTCCAGAGGCGCAACCAGAAGTTGGTGGAGGAGGCCCCCGCCCCCTTCATCACCGAGGAGCAGCACACTGAGCTGCTGCGTGCCTCGAAGGAGATCCTCAAGGCCGCCGGCTACGTCGGCGCGGGCACCTGCGAGTTCCTCATCGGCCCCTCCGGAGACATCTCCTTCCTCGAGGTCAACACCCGTCTGCAGGTGGAGCACCCGGTCTCGGAAGAAGTCACCGGCATCGACCGCGTGCGCGAGCAGTTCCGGATCGCCGACGGCGAGTCCCTGGACTACCCCGACCCCGAGCCGCACGCCCACTCCATCGAGTTCCGGATCAACGGCGAGGATGCCGGTCGCGGTTTCCTCCCCTCCCCCGGCACCGTCACCCACATGGTCGTGCCACAGGGTCCCGGCGTGCGCTGGGACTCCGGCATCCTCGAGGGCGACACGATTGCCGGCGCCTTCGACTCGATGATCGCCAAGCTCGTCGTCACCGGGCGCACCCGCCAGCAGGCTCTCCAACGCGCCCGCCGCGCCCTGGCCGAGCTCGTCATCGACGGCATGCCCACGGTCACCCCGTTCCATCGCAAGGTCGTGGCGGACCCGGCCTTCGCCCCCGCCGACCCGCAGGAGAAGTTCTCCATCCACACGCGATGGATCGAGACCGAGTTCGTCAACGACATCGAGCCGTATGCCGGTGGGTCGGTCGACACCCCCGAGGCGCAGGAGCGCGAGAGCATCGTCGTCGAGGTCGGCGGCAAGCGCCTCGAGGTCTCCCTCCCCGGTGGCCTGTCCCTGGGCGGAGGGGGCTCCGCCGGTGGCGCGACGCGCAAGAAGGCCCCCCGACGCTCTGGCGGGGTATCAACCGGTGTCGCGGCATCCGGGGACTCCCTCACCTCGCCCATGCAGGGCACCATCGTCAAGATCTCCGTCGAGGACGGCGCAACCGTCGCCGTGGGAGACCTCGTCGTGGTGCTCGAGGCGATGAAGATGGAGCAGCCAATCACCGCGCACAAGGCCGGCACGGTGACCGGGCTGTCCGCGGAGGTCGGCGCCACGGTGAGCAACGGCGCCGTGCTCTGCGAGATCAAGGACGCCTAGGTCGAGAACGGAGCGTGCCCGAGGTCAGATCGAGGGGTCGAACCTCGCGGTTGATGCCGCACCACTGCTGGGGGCGTTGACGGGCCGGGAGCCCTCGTCGAAGGCAGCCGCCGGCGCACGACCCTTCAGGCCCAGGCCCTTGCGCAGCGCGTCGCTGCCCTGGCCGATCTTGCCGGCATACTTCGGTCCGGCCTTGCCGCGTACGAAGCCCTCCACCTTGTCGATGGTCTCCGAGGCCTGTGCCGGGTTGTCCCGGGCATACTCCTTGGCCTTGGAGAGGGCGGCCGTGGCGGCTGCCACGAGTGCTGCGGTGCGGATGATCTTCATCTGGTCCTCCTGTGCGTCCCCGTGGTCGACCCACGGCACCACCCCATCCTGCCTGTCGCCGCACGCGATCGGGCCGATCGTGTCATGGCGAGCGAGTGGTGGGCTGCGTTGCCCGGCCTAGCCAAGGTCCGTGCGGGCCTGGGTGCCCGCGAACATCGCGGTGAGGTCGAGGGAGCCCACGTGGTGCCGGGAGGCCAGCGACACGTAGGTGCGGGCCACAGCATCCATTCCATAGCCGAGCACGGTGCTGAGCAGGCCGGTCGCCTCGGCGAGAACCCTGGGTGAAGCGCTCCTCCGCGAGGGCCACCGAATACGTGCTCACCGCCGAGAGGTCGCGGTTGCCGATCGCGGTGACGACGAGGTCGAACAGGCCCTCGAGCCGGTCCCGGGTGAACGCCTCACCGGCGGCCTCGTCGTGGTGCACGTGCGAGCTCTCGAGGACGGTGTTGCCCTCGTCGACGATGCTCGAACGGGATGTCAGGAGCAGGGCTGCGCAGTCCATTCGGACGCACCCACCTATTCAGGTGCTTCCATGCTCCCAGGCAAGCCCGCACCGGGCCCCCGGGCCGTAGAAGACCGGGACAGCGGGGTCTGCGGCAGGCGCGACGGGTCGCTCAGACCGTCGGGTGGAGGCGTCGGGCTGCCTCGGCGATCGAGCCCGACAGGGAGGGATAGACGGTGAAGGTCGAGGCCACCTGGTCGACGTTGAGCCGGTGCTGCACGGCCAGGGTCACCGGGAAGATCAGCTCGGAGGCTCGGGGCGCCACCACCACGCCGCCGATCACGGCTCCAGATCCCTTTTGCCCAAACAGTTTCACGAAGCCATCGGTGATGCCGAGCATCTTGGCGCGCGCGTTGGGCGCGAGTGGCAGCATCAATACCTCGGCATCGACCCGCTCCTCGTCGACGTCCTTCTGGGACACCCCGACGGTGGCGATCTCGGGGTCGGTGAAGACGTTGGCGGAGACCACGCCGAGGTTGAGCGGGGCCACCGCGTCACCAAGGGCGTGCGACATCGCGATCCGGCCCTGCATCGCCGCGACGGATGCGAGGGGCAGCACCCCGGTGCAGTCACCCGCGGCATACACGCCGCGCACCGAGGTGCGCGAGACCTTGTCGACCTCGATGTGACCCGATGGCGTCAGGTCGACACCGACCTCCTCCAGCCCGAGCCCCCGGGTCTGGGGCACCGAGCCGACGGCCAGCAGCGCGTGTGACCCGATGACCTCACTGCCGTCCTCCAGACGCACGAGCACACCGTCCTCGGTGCGCTCGACCGACGCCATCCGCGAGCGGCCGAGCACCTCCATGCCCCGCTTGGTGAAGACGTCCTCGATGACCTGGGCCGCGTCAGGGTCCTCACCGGGGAGCACCCGGTCGCGAGAGGACACGAGCACCACCTCAGACCCCAGGCCGAGGTAGGCCTGGGCGAGCTCGGCTCCGGTGACACCGGATCCGACCACGACGAGGCGCTCGGGCAGGGCGTCGAGGTCGTAGATCTGCTGCCAGGTGAGGATGCGCTCGCCGTCGGGCTGCGCGGTGGCCATGACGCGCGGGGTCGCACCGGTCGAGACGAGCACGACGTCTGCTTCGAGGGGGCGGACCGAGCCGTCCTCGAGCGTGGCCTCCACCTGCGACGGCGAGCGCAGGCGACCGGTCCCCCGCAGCAC
>JBDSVV010000325.1:0-4459 GCA_039927035.1 Ornithinibacter sp.
ACAGCGCCGTGCAAGACATCACCTACGAGGTGTCCCTTGAAGGTCTGCGGTCGTGGTGTTGTGACTCGGATTCTCCAGCTCAGCGAGGAACTCCACGCGTTCCACCGCCCACAACCCCACATGCTCATCTGTGATCACGGATCACGAGGAGTTCGAGGGTGTTCCCGGTCCGTGGAATGGGCCGGTGATGGCAAAGACGTGTCCGGGGTCCTGGACGTTGGCGAACAGTGTCTGTCCGTCGACGGAGAAGGTCGGCCCGGTGAACTCGTTGCTGCCCGCGAGCTCGTTGCGGGCCATCGGGAAGCTCTTGCCGGCTGCGGTGATCCCGACGAGGTGCTGGATCCCGTTTCCGTCCTCGGCCAGGATCAGCCCGCCGTTGGGGTCGACGACGATGTTGTCGGGGCCGTCGTAGTCGGTATCGGCGTCGGGGTCCGGGTTGACCCCGAAGATCGTCGTCAGGGTGACGGACTGGGACTTGGGGTCGTACTCCCAGACCTGGCCGTCGTGCTCGTTGAGGCTGCCGTCGCTGTCTCGGGCGAAGCTGGCCACGAAGAAGTGCTTCCCGTCGGCGTAGTAGGCGCCCTCGAGCTTGCGGCTGCCGGTGACCTCGCCGGGCGCGAACTGCTTGCGGACCGAGACACTGGTGGCGAGCCGGTCGGGAACCTGGACCCACTCGACCTTGTAGCGCGTCCCGGTGCGCACGGCCTCGGAGAGATCGGCGATCGCCTTTCTGCCCTTGGAGCAGACCATGGCCTCGAGAGTGCCCGCGGTGTCCCCATTCTCCGAGAGCGCGAGTTCCCGCAGGCCCCCCTTTCCGCCGCTGAAGCCTGCCGGAGGTGTCCACCGGTAGTAGAGCCCGTGTGGTCCGTTGGCGTCCTCGGTGAGATAGATGCGGTTGTCCTCCGGGTCCAGGCTGATCGCCTCGTGGGCGTAGCGCCCGAGGAACTTCAGCGGCACCGGGTCGCGGTTGGCGCCGCGATCAAAGGGGTCGACCTCGAAGCACCAGCCGTGGTCGTGGAGGAACCGGCCACCGCTGCGCTGCTCGGTCTCCTCGCAGGTGATCCACGTGCCCCAAGGGGTCAGACCACCAGCACAGTTGTTGTGTGTGCCCGCCAGGCTGACGTACTCACTGACGCGGGTGCCTGAGCGGTCGGCGACGATGTTCGTCGTGCCGCCGCGCGCCCCGGGGTCGAAGGTGAGTCCAGCCAAGGTGGGCACGCCGAACGGCTCGCTGCCGCCCACCTCGTGGTTGTTCACGAGAACGAACCGCCCGTCGCGCTCGAAGACGGCAGTGCCATCAGGGTCCGAAGGCGTCGCCTCTCCGCTCTCGAGCACGCTCACGCCGGTCTGGGCAAGGATCTTGTAGGAGAAACCCGGCGGGAGCGACAGCACCCCGGCGGGGTCGGTCACCAGCGCACCGTAGCCCGAGGAACGGCGGGTCATGGCCGCCGCACCCGGCGCTGCGATCGCCTCGACGCTACCGGTCACTGCGATGCCGAAGGCGCCAGCCACACTTGCACGGATCACACCGCGCCTGGAAATTGATGAGGTCATCGGAACGTCCTTGGTTGAGTTGTTGTCGGCCACCCCTATCCACATCCATCCCGGTGACTGCAACCACTCGGTCCAGCGAACGGCCGGCCAACGACGGGCCAACAACTCCTCACTGTCTCCTCGCGTCGCGGATGGCTCAGGTGACCAGTGCCGTCCAGACTGACCGAGCCGCTCACCCCTATCGTGCGCCACCCGAAGGTGAGTCACTCCGCCGCCTAGCCCGCCGATGTCCTACATGCCACGCCCGCCGGAGCCAGACATCGCCACGCGCCGCGCGATGGAGCTTCGCGGTGAGACGCTCAGCGCTAGGCCCACTATCCGTCCCCCTGGTGCGTGGGCCTAGCGTCCCGGGTTGAGGCCCTTGCAGCCTGCTTGGGGCGCGCCCTACGCCGGAAGTGGCGAGGTGAGTCACTCCGCCGCGAGTTGGGCGGGCCCTAGCGTCGGCACGTCCAGCACCGTGTCCCCCGTCGGCGACCGGCCGTCGCGCCAGCGGGAGTGCGCCGGGAGGGCAGTCGCGATGCGAGTGACCGGCCGGTCACCTACCCGTGGCTGACCCGTTGACCAGCCCCAGGAAGTGACCAGCCGCGATGAGGACCGGCATCCCGCGTGCCGGACCATCCGCGGTGAGCACTTCCGAACTTCGCCTGGCCGATGAGAGTGCGACTGACGTCGTCACCCCTCCTGGCTTAGAGCGCGCGCGGATAGGCGGGTTTAGTCGGTCCATCGTTTGGCCCATTTGACGAGTTTCACTGTCAGGATGAGGGCGACGGCGAGGGCGATCTGTCCGAGTCGTTGCTTGGTGAACCGGTCCGTGTTGCGGCGGAGCTGGCCGAAGTTTGAGAACCAGGAGTTGGTGCGCTCCACGGGCCAGCGCAGTCCCAGGGTGAGCTTCTTCGTCTTCACCTGCGTCTTCGTCTTGGGCTTGGCTTTGGTCTGGCCTTTGGGTTTCCTTTTGGCGCAGATGATGTCGGTGACGCCGAGTCGGTGGCATCGTTGGGTGGTCAGGAAGCTGTCGTAGCCTCGGTCCAGGTGCAGGGTCTCCAAATCCAACAGGAGCCCGCGGGCGGCAACGGTTTGCAGGGTTGGCTCGAGCAGGACGGAGTCGTTGCGGTTGGCGCCGTCGATGACCCAGCCGATGGGGATCCCGAACAGGTCTGTGGCGACCGACCATTTCCAGCCGGTCTTGCCTCGGTCGGTGGGGTTGGGACCGGTGCCTTCACCACCGCATGGGGCTTTGTGCAGGCTGCCGTCGACGGCGACCTCCGAGAGGTCCAGGCCGATGATCTTGTCGTAGCCGGCGATGGCTTCTTCGACGAGCTTGTCGAACACCCCGGCGAGTAGCCATTCGGTGCGCCTGGCGCGCAGTGTGGTCTCACTGGCCTTGCAGAGTCGGGCCGCGACGTCCCATGAGCAGCCGGTGACGAGCCTGGCCAGGATCCCGTTGAAGCAGTCCCGGTCCGGGATGCGAAGGCGGTGGCAGCCCAATGGGTGGGTGTCTGGTGGTCGAGGTGGTAGGTGGCCTTGGATGGCGGTCCAGACGGCGTCGGCGACGCGGGGATCCATGGCGAGCAAGGGATGTCCTCCTGTTGCTAACCTGAGCAGAACATGAAGTATTACTACTTCAAGTATGGTTACTTCAAGCCTGGAGGTGTGGGATGGCAAGCACAACCAGCCGCCGTGTCGGACCCGCGGCACTACAGCGCCGCCGAGCCAAGATCATGGCCGAGATCGCAGCCCTGGGCCTGCCACTACCCGGCAGCCTCGTGCAGCGACTGACCCGCTGCGGCAACCCCGGCTGCCGCTGCCACGCAGACCCACCCCAGCTCCACGGGCCCTACCTGACCTGGACACGCAAGGTCGACAACAAGACCGTCACCCGGACCCTGGACACCACCCAGGCTGACGCACTACGCCCCCTGCTGGAGAACTCCCGGCGACTGCGCGAGCTCACCACCGAACTCGAAACCCTCGCGCTCCAGCAAGTCAAAGACGACCCGACACAGCCCGACCCCTGACGGCCTATCCGCGCGCGCTCTTAGAGGTCAGGTCTTTTTGATCGCCACCAGCTCACGTGCATCGGACAGACCGAGCCGGCTGACCAGTTCGGCACCGTCCTCGGCGGTTTCGCCGGTTTCGAGGAAGCCGAGTCCGGCGTAGAAGGAGCGGGCAGCCTCGTTGAGCGGGTCGCAGCTGAGCGCGACGCCGGCGCAACCCGGTTGAGCGATGAGCACCCGTGTAACTTCGATGACCGCGGCGCTCCCAACGCCGCGTCCCTGATGGGCCGCGTCGACCACTAGCCCACCGATCCAGCGGCTGGAGTCGTCGTCGATCCCCCACATCACGAAGCCCACCACCTCGTTGTCGACCTCGATCGCGAGCGGATGCCAGGTATCGCCGTAGACGCACACGCACAGGTAGTAGGTGACGTCGGCGACCCAACGTCGTTGCCCTTCCTCGACCCGCAGTGCCGCGCATGCCCCCCAGTTCGAGGCATCGACATCGACCAGGCTCACGTCCACCACCTGGCTGACTCTGGCACATCAGGGCTAGCCCCACCACGGTGTAATCCCGTCGACCCCCGTTTCGCACGCTCGGCTAGGGACAACACTCGGATGCGCAGCCGCAGAGCACCTCGTTTAGCTTCCTGATTCTGCGCGATCCCCAGCCGACGTTTGGGTGGGTCTTTGCTCCGCCTGCGGATGCGGAGCCGGGCCGCCGAGGGGCATGCGGCCGCGGCGCCGGCCAGCGAGTGGTTTAGCGTCGGCATGGTCCGGGTGCCTGGCCGTGGTCGCGGCGGGCGGGTCCGGCCGTCGTTGTGGTCGTCGGCGCCGACCCGCTCCTTGACCATCAGGTCAGCCGTGTCGATCTGGTTCTCGGCCGCCTGAGCGGCTTCGATCTCGCCCTC
>JBDSVV010000326.1:0-7629 GCA_039927035.1 Ornithinibacter sp.
ACCTCCTGGGTCCGCTCACCCCGATGCTCTTCATGGGGGAGGAGTGGGCGGCATCCACCCCGTGGCAGTTCTTCACGAGCTTCGAGGAGGACTGGCTCGCCGATTCCGTGCGAGCCGGCCGCAGAGCGGAGTTCGGTGGCCACGGCTGGTCGGCGCAGGACGTGCCCGACCCACAGGCCCCCGCCACCCGGGACCGTTCGGTGCTCGACTGGTCCGAGCTCGACACCGGCCCCCATCCGCGGATGCTGCACTGGTATGCCGCGTGCATCAGTGCCCGTCGAAGCCTCCTGTCGGGTGGTCCCACCCGGCTCGCCGACGTCGGGGTGTCCTTCGACGAGGACGCGGGCTGGGTGGTGATGCGGCACGCACCAGCCGGGCGCCCGGCATACGTCGTGGTGGTCAACCTCTCGGCAACCGAGCAGGCGGTTCTCGTGGATGGTGCCGGCGAGGTGCTCCTCGCGTGGGACGAGTCGGCGGCCTTCGTGGCTGACGAGTCGCTGAGCGTCCCGGCGCGCTCGGTCGCCGTCGTCGCCGTCGCGGACCCCCTGACCCCTGATCCCTGACCCCAGACCCCAGACCTCCCGACTTATTGCCCCACAGCCACGCTCGGGAGCCTTCCCGAGGGGCCCGAGCGTCGCTGGCGCGCAATAAGTCGGGGTGGGGGACGTCAGTCGGGGACGCGGAGCATGCCCTCCTGGGCGACGCTGGCGATGAGTGTGCCGTCGCGGGTGAACATCCGCCCGGTCCCGAGGCCGCGACCGCCCTGCGCCGACGGCGAGTGCTGGGAGTAGAGGATCCATTCGTCGGCGCGCGCGGGGCGGTGGAACCACATGGCGTGGTCCAGGCTCGCGGCGCGCAGCCCGGGGCTGCGCCAGAACTTTCCGTGCGCCCGCAGCGCCGACTCGAGCAGTGAGTAGTCGGAGCCGTAGGCGAGCACCGCCTCGTGGATCAACGGGTCGTCGGGGAGGCTGCCGATGGCGCGCATCCAGACGTGCTGGTCGGCCACGCGCTCCTCCGCGGGCTTGGCGAAGAGATCGCCCTCCAGGTGGCGCAGCTCGATCGCGCGGCCCTCGACGAGGTGCCGCGCCGCGGGGGAGTCGACCCCGCCGTAGAGATCGGCCAGCGACGGAACAGTCTCCGGCGGGGCCACCTCGGGCATCGGGTCCTGGTGGTCGATCCCGCCGTCCGGTGTCTGGAACGACGCGCTCATCGACAGGATCGGCTTGCCGTGCTGCACCGCGTGGACCCGGCGGGTCGAGAACGAGCGCCCGTCGCGCATGCGCTCCACGCTGAACGTGATCGGCTGCGTGTCGTCTCCGGGCCGCATGAAGTAGGCGTGGATGGAGTGCAGGCGTCGGTCGGCGCCACCCTCGATGGACAGGACCGTGCGACCGGCTGCGACGACGCCCTGAGCGAGGACCTGACCGCCGAAAACCCTTCCGTGGGGCTGCTTCTGGCTCTGTCCCCGGAAGAGCGTCACGTCTTCGGCGAACGTCTCCGGAAGCGCATCTGCACCCAGCTCGGACAGCGGACCGGAAGTCGACTGTGGGCGTACCTCGACCTGGGCGGAGCCGAGCTCCTCGAGGTCGAGGGTCGCGAGGAGGTCGAGCAGGGCAGCTGGTTGGTCGGTGGTCACGAGGGCAACGATATCCAGCCCGGGGCGCGGGTGCGTCAGGCGACGAGGGGGCGGCGCGAGACCGTGCTCCGTCGTCGTGGGTGATCGACAGCCGCGCGGTCGCGCGGGGTCCGATGCCCCTCCTGTCGCAGGCGGTCGACCGCGCCGGCGAGGCGGTCGACCGCCTCGGACATGGTCGCCGGCGCCAGGACGTATGGCAGGCGCAGCCAGCGGTCCAGGCCGCCCACGACGGCGAAGCGGGGCCCGGCGGCGATGAGCAGGCCCGCTTCCTCCGCGGCGAGCGCCACCTCGGTCGCGCTGAGGTCCTCGGGGAGCTCGCACCAGAGCGACAGCCCACCCAGCGGCATCCGGAAGGTGATGCCGGGCAGGCGCTCCCGCAACGCCTCGGCCAGCGCGTCACGTGAGCCGCACAGGTGCTCGCGCCGCTCGGGCGTGAGCCCCGCCGAGACCCTCATCAGCTCGAGGAGCACGAGTTGCTCGAGCACCGGTGCGCCCAGGTCGGTCGTGACACGCGCCTCGACCAGCGCTGTCAAGGCGCGGCGCGGAGCCCTGATCCACCCGGTGCGCAGCCCGCCCCAGTGCGACTTCGACGAGCTCCCGACGCTGATGGTGCGCGGGTCGTGCGCACCGAACGGCAGGGGCAGGGGCAGCCCCGGGTCGAGGGCCACCTCAGCGATCGTCTCGTCGATGATCGGCACGGTGCCCGCGTCACGAAGGGCCCTCGCCACCCGCGAGCGGTCCTCGTGCGACATCAGTGCGCCGGTGGGGTTGTGGAAGTCGGGGATGAGCACGGCCGCAGCGGCTCGCGTGGAGCGAATGGTTCCCTCGGCGCCGTGCACGTCCCACCCGTCGGGGTCCATCGCGAGCGGCACGAGCCGCGCTCCTCCGCGGCGCAGCGCGTCGGCGGTGTTGGGGTAGGTGGGGTTCTCCACGACGACCCGGTCACCGTGGGCGAGCAAGGCACGGGCGACGATGCCCAGGCCGGCAACGGCACCGGAGGTCACGAGGATCTCCTCTGGGCTCGTGGGCAGCCCTCTCGCGCAGTAGCGTTCGGCGATGACCTCACGAAGCTCGGGCACCCCCAGGGTAAGGTAGCCGGCGCCCGCGAGATACGCGGGCAGCCGGGTCACGGCGCGCTCGTAGGCCTCGATCACCCCGGCAGGTGCCCGGGTCGCGGCACACGTCAGGTCGATGTCTCCCTCCGCGACATCGGCGGGGAACAGGGACCCGGTCCCACGCAGCCGGGTGCTGCTCGGCAGGGTGGCCAGGGACCCCGACCCTCGCTTCGAGGTGAGGTATCCGCGCTCGCGGAGCACGGCATACGCGCTGGCCACGGTGGTGCGGCTGACCTCGAGGGCAGCCGTGAGCTGGCGCTCACTGGGAAGCCTGGTGCCCGCGGCGATCCGCCCGTCGGCGATCGAGTGGCGTAGGGCGTCGGCGAGCAGTCGGTATGCCGGTCCGCCGCTGCCGAGGTCGCCGACGAGGCGAGCGGTGCGGGCGGCGGAGACGGCGACGGGCGTCATGGGGCCACTATCTCAGGATTGGCCCTCGATGTGAAGGCCACTTTCAGGCAGGATGGACCCATGAGCCCGTTGCAGTTGGTGCGCCTCGGGGTGCGACGACGCGTCGACCTCGTGCCGATGAACCCGATCGAACAGCTGCGCGCGGGTCGCCTCGCGCACCGGATCGCGCAGCTGCTCGCCGGTCTCGTGCTCTACGGGGTGTCGATGTCCCTGCTGCTGCGGGCCGGTCTCGGGCTCGAGCCGTGGGGGGTGCTGCAGTACGGCCTGATCCAGCACGTGCCGATGTCCTACGGCGACATGAGCATCGTCGTCTCGTTCTTCGTGCTGCTGCTGTGGATCCCCCTGCGACAGTGGCCCGGCCTCGGCACGATCCTCAACGCCGTGGTGATCGGTGTGGCCATCAACATCACGCTCTCCATCGTTCCCGACATCGAGGGCCTCGGGTGGCGCGTCGTCGTGATGCTCGTCGCGATCCTCGGGAACGGCATCGCGGGCGCGATGTACATCGGGAGCCAGCTGGGCCCGGGGCCTCGCGACGGGCTGATGACGGGGCTCTCGCGCCGCACCGGGTGGTCGATCCGGCTGGTGCGCACCGGTCTCGAGGTGACCGTCGTGACGTTGGGCTGGTTCCTCGGTGGCGTCGTCGGGGTCGGGACGGTGCTCTACGCGCTGCTCATCGGCCCCGCCGTGCAGCTCTTCCTGCCGATCCTCACGGTGCGGGTGCAGCACCCGAACCCTCCTATGCCGAGCGACGGGGCAGAATCGGCCCCGTGAACGTCGTCAGCAGGGGCTTCGTGGGCCGTCGCGAGGGCAAGGACCCCCGCATCCCACCGGGGCAGTACCTCGAGCGGGACTTCCCGGTGCTCTCCGCGGGACCGACCCCGGTCGTGCGCACCGAGGACTGGCGGCTCAGCGTGACCGGGACGACGGGCGGCATCCGCGTCATCGGCTGGGACGACCTGATGGCCCTGCCGAGCGAGCAGGTGCGCACCGACATCCACTGCGTGACGAAGTGGAGCAAGCTCGACACCACGTGGCGCGGGGTGCCCCTCGATGCGCTCGTCGGCGACGCAGGGACAGGCGCACGCTGTGCCCTGGTGCACTCCTACGGTGGCTACACGACGAACCTGCCGCTCGCCGACCTGCTCGGTGGTAGGGCGTGGATCGCCTTCGAGTACGAAGGGAAGCCATTACGGGCAGAGCACGGCGGACCTGCGCGGCTCCTGGTGCCCCACCTCTACTTCTGGAAGTCGGCGAAGTGGGTGAACGGCATCACGCTGGGCACCACGAACACCCTGGGGTTCTGGGAGGCGCTCGGCTACCACGACTACGGCGACCCGTGGCGCGAGCAGCGCTACGTCGGCGACTGATGAGGAGTGTGCTCCAGCCGATGCCGTGGCGCGTCGCAGCGCTGGCGGACGGCTGGCTCGAGACGCGCACCGCACGCACCATCGTGCTCGACGTGCCCGGCTGGCCGGGCCACGACGCCGGCCAGCACGTCGACGTGCGGCTCACTGCGCAGGACGGCTACACGGCACAGCGGACCTATTCGGTGGCCTCGGCGCCCGAGCGCGACCGTCTGGTGCTCACCGTGCAACTCGTCGGGGAGGGGGAGGTGTCGCCCTACCTCGTGGAGACGATGCAGCCCGGCGACGAGCTCGAGGTCCGTGGCCCGATCGGCGGGTGGTTCCGCTGGTCCGAGGAGATGACCGAGCCCGTGCTGCTCGTCGCCGGCGGGTCGGGGGTCGTGCCGTTGATGGCGATGCTGCGCCAACGGGGGCTGGCAGGCGTCGACACCCCGTTCCACCTGATCTACTCCGCCCGCACACCGGACCACGTGTTCTACACGAGCGAGCTCTTCGCGCTGAGCCAGACCAGCCCGGGCCTGCGCGTCGACCGGCTCTACACGCGCGGTGGTCTGCCCGAGGATGCCAGAGCGCCGGGGCGACTACGGCGGGAGGACCTCCCCGGCGTGGGCGAGACAGCTGTCCCGCCTCGGGTCTACGTATGCGGCCCGTCGGGGTTCGTGGAGTCGGCGGCCGGCATCCTCATCGACAGGGGCCACGACTCCGGCGCCATCCGCACCGAGCGGTTCGGGCCCTCCAGCTGACAGCAGGTCTGCGGGGCCATGGGGCGGCGCCAACGATTCCACACCGGATGCCGTAGCTAGCGCCAGTCCTGCTTCCGCAGCCTCGGTGACGATTCTGGGAGCGAGCCTCACCCCCGCCCGACGCGCGGCATGTGGACACCCCGATTCGGGAGTGCGAGCCGCTCCTCGTGTCACTCTCGCGCCGAGATGCGGTGGTCCGCGGTCGACAGGGAGCCGGCAACGAACACGCCCCCGTAGGCGGCCAGGATGCGACCGAAGTTGGCGTCAGGCTGGAGGGTGGCGACGAATCCGTACACGCCCAGGGCGATGATGCCACCGCCGATCCAGAGCCAACCGCGGTGCTCTCGCACGCCCTGCCAGATCAGCCAGGCGCCCCCGATCTCAGTCAGGGCCGCTGCGACGAACAGGATCAGGGAGCGGGCGAGCGTCATGGCCCAATCCTGTCAGTGCCGTCGCCGCGGCCCGGGTCGCTGGCAGGGTGCGCAACGCAACAGGCAGTCGACGTGCGCCCGCCAGGTGCTGGGCGGGGATGTTCCTGCCGGGAGCCACCTGTGCCTGTCTGGCTGCGCATACCCGCCTGCCGGGCCTCGACCTGACCACGCCATGGGGCCGACGCCTCCGGCATCCGGCCTGCGGTCGTCGGTGGGTCGGTGCGTCGGTGTGGTCCGCCGTGGTGAGGCCACGTCTCGCGGAGACGGAGACGTCTCTGAGCCGCATCGTCTGAGGACTGTCGTGCTCTCACAAGAGCCGGAGCGCCAGCTGGTGGCCGGGCGTCAGTCGCACCTCAGGTGCACACCCTCCGCGACGCGGTAGGGGGCCGTCGCGACGAGGGCACCGACGACCCGACGCAGCCGACACACCTCGGCCCGCACGGTCACCTGGTGCTCGTCGTCCTCGAAGAGGGCGCGGCTCAACCCGGCCGCAGTCAGGCCGGCGGGACCCGCCGCAGCGAGCAGTCGCAGGATCGTCGCGTGCCGCGGGGTGAGCGCCACGCGCCAGCCCCCGTCGCCGGCAGCCACCTCCAGAACGGCCGAGCCCGCCCCGGTGAGGGTCGCGCTCAGCGTGGTGGCTCGCCCGCCGGGGCGCACCAGCCAGCCCGCGCCGAGTCGCTCGGGCAGGCACAACCCCAGCCCCGGGATGGTGAGCGGCCGGTCTGCTCGCGGTGCGGCGATGCGATCGCGCACGAGCACCCCGCTGTAGTGCGCCACCCACCCTTCGTCGTCGACGAGCAGCACTGGTCCGCTGGTCGTTGCCAGGACGTGCTCGGCCGATCGACGCAACCGTTGCAGCGACTGCTCGTGTCGACGCCACAGATGCGCCTCGGCGAGCCTGGTGGCGGTCTCCACCAGGGCGATGATGGCCGGATGGAACGTCAGCGCCGGCCCGCTGACGTCGATGACCCCGAGCAGGTCTCCCGTGCGTGGGTCGTGGACCGGCGAGGCCGTGCAATACCACGGGTGCTGTCCCTCCTCGAAGTGCTCGGCGGAGAACAACTGCACGGGAGCGCGCTCGGCCAGGGCCGTGCCGATGGCGTTGGTGCCCACGTGGTCCTCGGTCCACGTGGCGCCTTCGGAGAAACCGAGGGAGTCCGCCCGGCGCAGCACCCCGGGGGAACCCTCCCGCCACAAGAGGATGCCGTCCGCATCGGTGACGACGACGATGAAGTGCGACGCGTCGGCCACCGTCGTCAGCACGGCACGGACCTCGTCCACCGCCAGCGACAGGGGCGACGCATTCCTGCGGCGTTCCACCTCCGAGCGGGGGAGCAGCCCACGGGGGTTGACGTGCGTCGGATCGAGACCGAACCCGAGCACCCTGGACCACGACCGGGACACCAGGGGCCGCGGTGTGGTGGCCGGCACCCCGCCGCCCATCACCGCGTCGTGCACCTCCCGGAGCGCGCGGGCATGCCGCCCCAGGTCGGTGCCCGGGGCCACGGCACTGCCGGCGTAAGCGGTCATCGTCGACTCCTCACCACCCGGGCGTCGAGGCACCGGATGAGACCCCGTCAGGGTTCTCGACGGTGGTGATGTTCCAGGTGAAAGAGACGAGGTCGCGCCAGAAGCTCGACGCCGCGAACATCCCCGCAGCCCCATTGACGGCACGCGTGGTGAGGCACTCCTCGAACGCGGAGAGCCACGCCTGCGCTCGGTCCGGGGCGGAGGCGTCCTCGGTGGCGGTGCGCTCAAGGGTCTCGGTCATCGGGGCTCCTTCTCGGCTGGCGGATCCTCGTCGACCCGACAGACCGCCAGCAGACCCCGGCCGGGGTCGCACCGGGAAGGGTTGCATCGCGTTGCACCCTGGTGGGCCTCGACACCGGCCGGCCGTGCGGCTCAGCGCGTTGGACCCGGCAGTCCTGG
>JBDSVV010000327.1:0-5236 GCA_039927035.1 Ornithinibacter sp.
GCCGACCCGGGCGCAGGATCGCGGGGTCGATCATGTCCTCACGGTTGGACGCGCCGATGACGATGACGTGCTCGAGGCCCTCCACCCCGTCGATCTCCGCGAGGAGCTGGGGCACGATCGTCGTCTCGACGTCGGAGGAGATGCCTGAGCCGCGAGTGCGGAACAGCGACTCCATCTCGTCGAAGAAGACGACCACGGGGTAGCCCTCGTTGGACTTCTCACGGGCCCGCTGGAAGATCAACCTGATGTGCCGCTCGGTCTCCCCGACGTACTTGTTGAGCAGCTCGGGCCCCTTGATGTTGAGGAAGTAGGACTTGCCCGGCTCGCGGCCCTCCTTCTCGGCGACCTTGCGCGCCAAGGAAGCAGCCACTGCCTTCGCGATCATCGTCTTGCCGCACCCAGGGGGGCCGTAGAGCAGGACCCCCTTCGGCGGCTTGAGCTGGTGCTCGGTGTAGAGGTCGGGATGCAGGTAGGGCAGCTCGACCGCGTCTCTGATCGCCTCGATCTGCCCGCTCAGGCCACCGATGTCCTCGTAGCCGATGTCGGGGATCTCCTCGAGCACCAGGTCGGCGACCTCCGCCTTGGGGATCCGCTCGAAGACGAACCCGGAGCGCGACTCCAGCAGCAGGGCGTCGCCGGTGCGGATCGTGGACGGGTCCAGCGACGCGGCCACCCTGCAGACCCGCTCCTCGTCGGCCTGGGCCACCACGAGCACGCGGCCGTCGTCGAGCACCTCCTTGCAGGTGACGACTTCACCGGTGACCTCGTAGCCGTGCGCCGCGACCACGTTCATGGCCTCGTTGAGCATGACCTCCCGGCCGGGCACGAGGTCCTCGCGGGGAACCGACGGGCTGACCGCGACGTGCATCTTGCGGCCACTGGTGAGGATGTCGGTGGTGCCGTCGTCGAAGACCTCGATGACGATGCCGTATGCCGCTGGCGGCTGGGCCAGTCGGTCGACCTCCGCCTTGAGGCTGATGATCTGCTCGCGTGCGTCACGCAGGGTGCGCACGAGCCGCTCGTTCTGGGCGGACAGCGTGGAGATCTGGGAACGGAGCCCCGCGAGGTCGCGATCGAGCGTGCGCAGGCGCGCCGGGGGTACGTCACCGCGGGCCCGCAGGGTCGCGATCTCGGCCTCCAGTGCTGCCCGCTCGGCCTCGAGTCGGGCGCGGGTGCCCTGCAGGTCCGCCGTCGGCTCGTCGGTGCTCATGTTCGACGATAACCCGCCCGGCTCAGGACTGCGGGGACGTCTCGGGCTGAGGGCTGCTGGCCATCGAGCGTCTAACCTTGCGCACGCGCTTCTCGGAGGGCACCCGCTCACCGATGCTCTCGGGGGTCCACTCCTCCTCCACCGTCTCCTCGCCCGTCACGTAGCCACCGCCGGGGCGACGCTTGCGCAGCGGAGGCGTGACCCCCGGGGCCAGCCGGCGAGAGGTGATGAGGAACCCGGTGTGGCCGTGCATGCGGTGCTGGGGACGCACGGCGAGGCCCTCGAGGTGCCAGCCGCGCACGAGGGACTCCCATGCCAGCGGCTCGGTCCACGACCCGTGCTCGCGCATCGCCTCGGCCACCTTGGACAGCTGGGTCGCCGTGGCGACGTAGCAGATGAGCACCCCGCCGGGGGCGAGCGCGGTGGCCACCGCATCCAGGCACTCCCACGGCGCCAACATGTCGAGCACGACCCGGTCGACGCTGCCCTCAGCGATCGCACCGGGCAGGGACTCGACGAGGTCCCCCACCGTGACGGTCCAGGCGGGGTGGTCCTCGCCGAAGAAGGCGCGGGCGTTTGCCGTGGCGATCTCGGCGAAGTCCTCGCGCCTCTCGAAGGAGTGCACGTGCCCGCTCTCCCCCACGGCGCGAAGGAGCGACATCGACAGGGCGCCGGAGCCCACGCCCGCCTCGACGACGACCGCCCCGGGAAAGATGTCGGCCATGGTGACGATCTGGCCGGAGTCCTTGGGGTAGATCACGGCGGCACCCCTGGGCATCGACATGACGTAGTCCGACAGCAGCGGTCGCAGGGCCAGGTACTGCACACCGGAGGTGTTGGTCACGGTGGACCCGTCGGGGGCGCCGATCAGGTCGTCGTGCTGCAGGTAGCCGCGGTGGGTGTGGAACTGCTTGCCCGGCGCGAGGGTGATCGTGTGCAGCCGACCTCGTGGGTCCGTGAGCTGCACGCGGTCACCCTCGATGAAGGGGCCTCGGCGCAGCTGCGATCCGGTTGCTGTCATGGGCCGGAAGTCTAGTTGCGCTCCGCAGCGCCCCTCGCCACGGCGTTGAGTCGCTCGGAGGTGATGGCACCCTGGGCCACCCCACCCGTGGTGACGATGACCAGGCCCCAGCCGGTCGAGGCCATCGAGCGAAGAACGGGCTCGGCCGAGTCCCCGGGCCGGAGCTCGACCACGCAGTCGTCGGGGAGGCGCACCACCACCGAGGACAGCGGCGTCGTGGGGCCGAGGGTGGCCGGGTCGGGGAGGTCCGGGCTCGCGGGCGGGACGACGAGCGTGGGCCGGCCACGGTCATCGAGGCAGACGGTTCGACGCTCGAGCCCCTGTGCCTGGGCGAGCGTGGTGCTGAGCGCCACCACGACGACGGGTTCGATGATGTCCTCAGGTCGCACCCGCTCGAGCAGGTGCTCCAGCGGGACACGCCGGATGGCCGCGGTGGCGCCCTGCCAGAGGATCCATGCCATGACCAGGGCCAGCCCCACCTGGAAGATGTCTGGCTGACCCCCGCCGAGGACGGGGCGGGCCGCGAACCAGAGGACGACGAGCACGGCGACCACCCGCCCGCACCACCCGGCGACGAGCAGGCCCCGGTCGCGACGCCCGGTGACCCCCCAGACCAGGGAGTGCACGAGCTGCCCACCGTCAAGCGGCAGACCGGGCAGCAGGTTGAAACCACCGAGCAGCAGGTTGAGCACGACGAAGGGCCGCGCGAAACCGTTGAGGTGCTCCGGCAGCACGAAGCCCAGTGCGACGCCGACGCCGGCCATGACGACGTTCGCGAGCGGTCCGCTCACGGACACGACGGCATTGCGACCCGGGGTCACCCCGGCGCCGTCGAATGCGGTGTGCCCACCCCACAGGTCCGCGACGATCCGGTGGACCTGCAGGCCCAGCGCACGGGCACTGAGCGCGTGGGCGATCTCGTGGCCGAGTACCGCGACCAGGATGCTCACGACCAGCGTCGCGGCATACGCGATGGCCGTGCCGGTCGACAGCTCGCGGTTGTTCGACCACCCGGTCCACGCCACGAACGCGGCCAGGAGGAGCCAGCCGCGACCGACGTAGACGGGAACTCCGGCAACACGCGCCACCCGCACCGCCCCCTTGGGCGGTGGTGGCTCGGCGACGGACATGGCTCGGACCCTACGTGAGGGTCGCGGCATACTGGCCTGCGGACGCCCACTCCCGACCGAAACGACGCCTCGTGACCGCCCAGCACCGCCCCGACGCCACCGATGACCTCACCACCGCGCTCGGTGAGCGCGTCCTCGTGCTCGACGGCGCGATGGGGACGATGATCCAGGCCCACGGGCTCTCCGAGGCCGACTACCGGGGCGAGCGGTTCGCCGACCACCCGAGCGACCTCCAGGGCAACAACGACCTGCTCTCCCTCACCCAGCCCGGGATCATCGGTGACATCCACACGGCATACCTCGAGGCCGGCGCCGACCTCGTGGAGACCAACACCTTCAACGCCCAGCGCATCTCCTTGGCCGACTACGGCATGCAGGACCTCGCCTACGAGATGAATGTCGCTGCGGCCTCCCTTGCTCGCGCCGCCGCAGACGCGATGACCGAGCGCACCCCCGACCGGCCGCGATGGGTGCTCGGAGCGATCGGCCCCACCAACCGCACGGGGTCGATCTCGCCCGACGTCAACGATCCCGGCGCCCGCAACGTGACCTTCGACGAGCTGGTCGTGGCCTACCTCGAGCAGGCGCGCGGCCTCGTCGACGGTGGTGCCGATGTGCTGCTCGTCGAGACGATCTTCGACACCCTCAATGCCAAGGCCGCGATCTTCGCCCTGGAGACGCTCTTCGAGGAGCACGACCGGCGCTGGCCGGTGATGATCTCCGGGACCATCACGGATGCGTCGGGACGCACGCTCTCGGGACAGGTCACCGAGGCCTTCTGGTATTCGGTGCGGCACGCCCGGCCCCTGTCGATCGGGCTGAACTGTGCCCTCGGGGCGAGCGAGCTGCGGCCCTACGTCGCCGAGCTGTCCCGGATCGCCGACTGCTTCGTCTCCGCGCACCCGAATGCCGGTCTGCCGAACCCCTTCGGAGAGTACGACGAGACACCTGAGGCGATGGCCGTGGTCGTCGGCGAGTTCGCGAGGGCCGGGTTGGTCAACATCGTCGGAGGATGCTGTGGCACGACTCCCGAACACATCGCGGCGATCGCCGAGGTCGCCGGGGCGGGCACGCCGCGTGAGAGGGCGGTGGTGGCGCCCGCGATGCGCCTGTCGGGGCTGGAGCCCTTCGTCATCGACGGGGACAGCCTGTTCGTCAACGTGGGTGAGCGGACCAACATCACCGGTTCCGCGCGGTTCCGCCGGCTGATCAAGGACGGCGACTACGGGACTGCCCTGGGGGTGGCCCGCCAGCAGGTCGAGGCGGGTGCGCAGGTCATCGACGTCAACATGGACGAGGGAATGATCGACGGCGTCGCGGCCATGGATCGTTTCCTCAAGCTCGTCGCCACCGAGCCCGACATCTGCCGTGTCCCGCTGATGATCGACTCAAGCAAGTGGGACGTCATCGAAGCCGGGCTGAAGGTGACCCAGGGCAAGGCGATCATCAACTCGATCTCCATGAAGGAGGGCGAGGGGCCATTCCTCCACCAGGCCCGGCTGGCGCGAAAGTACGGCGCTGCCGTCGTCGTCATGGCCTTCGACGAGGCCGGCCAGGCGGACGACCTCGAGCGCCGCAAGGAGATCTGCAGTCGGGCCTACCGCCTCCTGCTCGACGAGGTCGGCTTCCCCGCCGAGGACGTCATCATCGACCCCAACATCTTCGCAGTGGCGACGGGCATCGAGGAGCATGCGGCATACGGCACGGACTACATCGGGGCCACGGCCTGGATCAAGGAGAACCTGCCCCACGCCCTGGTGTCCGGTGGCGTGTCCAACGTGTCGTTCAGCTTCCGCGGCAACAACGCGGTGCGGGAGGCCATCCACTCCGTCTTCCTCTTCCACGCCATCCGGGCGGGCATGGACATGGGCATCG
>JBDSVV010000328.1:0-3969 GCA_039927035.1 Ornithinibacter sp.
AGATCGAGCAACTGACCCCATCCGGCTGGACGACCTCGAGGCAGCACACAGCTCGTGTCCGTGCGCCAGCACCGACGCCGACGATCATGCCGCGGCGGGTGCGCACCTGGCCGACCTGCACGCGGCCGTGGAGGACCTCGACGCGGCCCGTGGGCGGGCAGCAGCGGTCGAGACCGACCTGGCCCGCGCCGTGACTGACGCCGGTTTCGAGGACGCCGAGGCGGCCCGAGCCCTCGTGCTCCCCCGGGAGGACCTGGTCAGGGAGCGCTCCCTCGTCAGCGCGCACAACGAACGGATCGCCGCAGCAGAGGGCGTCACGAACGACCTCGAGGTCGCCACCGCGATGGCCGGCGATGCCCCCGACATCCCGACGTTGCTCGAGGCCGCACACTCCGTGCGCGAGGCCCTGCTCTCCGCCCGCACCGGCGCCGACGATGCCGAACGCACCCGCCGCTCCTTGCAGCGTCTCGTTCCGATGGTCACCACCGCGTGCAGCGCGCTCGCGCGCGCCTCGGCCCGGGACGCTCGGGTGCGAGAGGTCGCCGACACCGTCGGTGGCACCGGCCCCGAGAACACGCTGCGAATGCGCCTCACCTCTTTCGTCCTGGCCGCCCGCCTCGAAAAGGTCGCAAGCCTGGCCAACGAGCGCCTGGCGGTCATGGGAGGCGGCCGCTATCTCCTGGAACACTCCGACGACCTCGCGGCACGCGGTGCGCGATCGGGCCTGGGCCTGCGCGTGCTCGACCAGTGGACCGGCCGCGCTCGTGACACCGCGACGCTGTCCGGAGGGGAGTCCTTCATGGCCTCCCTCGCGCTGGCCCTCGGCCTCGCCGACGCCGTGCGCGAGGAGGCCGGAGGTTTCGACCTCGGCACCCTCTTCATCGACGAGGGTTTCGGCACCCTGGACGACGACAGCCTCGAGCAGGTGGTCACCGTGCTCGACGGTCTGCGCGAGGGCGGCCGAGCCGTCGGCGTGGTGAGCCACGTGGCCGACCTCCGGTCGCGGATCACCAACCAGGCCATCGTCCACAAGGGCCCGGCCGGGAGCACGGTCGAGATCCGGGCCGGCGCCGCCGAGCCTGCTGCCTGACGCAGCGTCAGTCCTCGAACGCCTCCGGCGAGGGACACGAGCACACGAGATGACGGTCGCCGTAGGCGCCGTCGATCCGACGCACGGGGGGCCAGTACTTCGAGAGCGGGTCCACCCCCCCCGGGAATGCGGCCGTGGCGCGGTCGTAGGCGGCCTCCCACTCCCCCACCAGTGACAGGGCCGTGTGCGGCGCACCGCGCAGCACGCTCTGCGCTGCCGAGACCTTGCCCCCACCCACCTCGGCGATCTCCCCGCGGATGGCGATCATGGCGTCGCAGAACCGGTCCAGCTCGCCCTTGTCCTCGCTCTCGGTGGGCTCGACCATCAGCGTCCCCGCCACCGGGAAGGACATCGTGGGCGCATGGAACCCGTAGTCGACGAGCCGCTTGGCGACGTCGTCGACGCTCACGCCCGTCTCCTTGGTGATGCCCCTCAGATCCAGGATGCACTCGTGCGCGACGAGCCCGTCGGCACCGGAGTAGAGCACCGGGTAGTGATCGCGGAGTCGAGCCGCGACATAGTTCGCACCCAGCACGGCCACCTGGGTCGCTCGCCGCAGCCCGGCGCCGCCCATGAGCCGCACGTAGGCCCAGGAGATGGGCAGAATGCTCGCCGATCCATAGGGAGCCCCGGAGATCGGGCCGATCCCGGTCTCGGGGCCGGCGGCCGCGTCGAGCGGGTGGTTCGGCAGGAACGGCGCGAGGTGCTCGCGCACCCCCACCGGGCCGACACCGGGGCCGCCGCCGCCGTGTGGGATGCAGAACGTCTTGTGCAGGTTCAGGTGCGAGACGTCCGCGCCGAACCTTCCCGGCCGCGCGACACCCACGAGGGCGTTGAGGTTGGCGCCGTCGACATAGACCTGACCCCCCGCGTCATGGACCATCGCACACAGGTCCGTGATGGTGTCCTCGAAGACGCCGTGCGTCGAGGGATAGGTCACCATGATCGCGGCGAGGGTCTCGCGGTGCTCCTCGACCTTGGCCTTGAGGTCGTCCATGTCGACGTTGCCGGTGATCGGGTCGGTCTTCACCACGACGACGCGTAGGCCGGCCATCACGGCACTGGCGGCATTGGTGCCGTGGGCGCTGCTGGGGATGAGGCACACCGTGCGCTCGTGGTCGCCACGGGAGCGGTGGTAGGCAGCGATCGCCAGGAGCCCGGTCAGCTCCCCCTGCGAGCCGGCATTCGGCTGCAGGGACACGGCGTCGTATCCCGTGATCTCGCAGAGCCAGCCGGACAGTTCGTCGATGAGCCCGCGGATGCCCTGGGTCTGGTTCAGCGGCGCGAACGGGTGGGCGTCGGCGAACTCCGGCCAGGTGACCGCGATCATCTCGGTCGTGGCATTGAGCTTCATCGTGCAGGAGCCGAGCGGGATCATCCCTCGGTCCAGGGCGAAGTCCCGGTCGGAGAGCCGTCGCAGGTAGCGCAGCATCGCGGTCTCGGAGTGGTGGGCGGAGAACACCGGGTGGGTGAGATAGCTCGAGGTGCGCACCAGCGCCTCTGGCCAAGTCGGAGCGAGCACTGCGACGGACTCCGGCGCTGGCACCCCCAAGCCGCGACAGACCCGGCCCAGGTCGATGAGGCCGGTGGTCTCGTCGGCGCTCACCTGCACGGTGTCGTCGTCGACCCGCCACACGTTGACCCCCGCGGCGAGTGACGCTGCGACGACGTCGTCGGCGCGGCCGGGCACGGTGACCCGCACGGTGTCGAAGATCGGTCCGGACGACACGTCCAGCCCACCGGCACGCAGGGCATCGGCGAGGGCCATCGCGTGGGAGTGGACCTGAAGCGCGATCGCCCGCAACCCGGCGGGCCCGTGGTAGACGGCATACATGCTTGCCATCACCGCGAGGAGCACCTGCGCGGTGCAGATGTTGGAGGTGGCCTTCTCGCGCCGGATGTGCTGCTCGCGGGTCTGCAGGGCGAGTCGGTATGCCGGTGCACCGGAGGCGTCCACCGACACCCCGACGAGGCGGCCGGGCATGGTGCGCTCGAGGCCGGAGCGCACGCTCATGTAGCCGGCGTGCGGCCCACCGAAGCCGACGGACACGCCGAATCGCTGGGTCGTGCCGACGACGACGTCGGCGCCCCACTCCCCCGGCGGCGTCGCCAGGGTGAGGGCGAGCAGGTCCGCGGAGGCGGCGACGAGGGCACCGGACTGCCGCGCCGCAGCGGTGAGCGCTGAGAGGTCGTGCAGCCGTCCGTCCATGGCAGGGAACTGCACGAGGACACCGAAGACGTCCTTGCCACCGGCCGCGGCGCTCAGTGCCTGCGCCGAGTCGACCCTCGTGAGGTCGGCGACCACGACCTCGATGCGCAGGGGCACCGCGCGGGTGCGCAGCACCCCGAGGGTCTGGGGGAAGACCTCCCGGTCCACGAGAAGGACGGCGTCGTCAGCGGCCTTGGAGGAGCGACGCATGAGCGTCATGGCCTCGGCCGCCGCGGTGGCCTCGTCGAGCAGGGACGCCCCGGCGATGGGCAGCCCGGTGAGATCGCTCACGACCGTCTGGAAGTTCAGCAACGCCTCGAGCCGGCCCTGCGAGATCTCCGGCTGGTAGGGGGTGTAGGCGGTGTACCAGGCCGGGTTCTCCAGCACGTTGCGTTGGATGACCGTCGGGGTCAGGGTCCCGTAGTACCCCAGCCCGATCATCGAGGTGACTCGGTGGTTGCGGGCCGCGATCGCCCTCAGCTCGTCCAGCACGGCCGCCTCGGACGCAGCCGGAGCGATGTCGAGCAGCGTCCCGTCGCGGATGCCGGCCGGCACCGCTCGGTCCAGAAGGTCCTCCAACGAGGTCTGCCCCACGGCCGCGAGCATCTGCTCGACGTCGTCCTCACGGGGTCCGATGTGGCGCGCGGCGAAAGCCGGCAGGTCGGCGGGC
>JBDSVV010000329.1:0-4687 GCA_039927035.1 Ornithinibacter sp.
CGGATGAGCAGCGAGTCCGGTCCCGTCGCGCCGTCGGCGGCACAGGTCAAGACCGAGCGACTGCTCAACCTCGTCCTCGTCCTCCTCTCCACGGCGCGTCCGATGCCCAAGGCGCAGATCCGCCGCCTCGTTCCGCAGTACGGCCAGTCGGCGAGCACCGAGGCCTTCGAGAGGATGTTCGAGCGCGACAAGGACGAGCTGCGCGAGCTCGGCATCCCGCTCGTCACCGAGGACATGGACGTCCTGCACGACGACGAGCCGGGCTACCGGATCCACCAGGGCGACTACGCGCTGCCCGAGCTCGACCTCGCCCCTGACGAGCTCGCGGTGCTGGGGCTGGCGAGCCGGGCGTGGGCCCAGGCATCGCTGGCAGGCGAGGCCGCCCAGGCCCTACGCAAGCTGCGGGCTTCAGGAGTGGAACGCGACGTCGACGCACTGGTGGGGATCGAGCCCAGGTTGCGCACCATCGAGCCGGCCTTCGATGCGGTCAAGGACGGGGTCGTGCGACGGATCCCGCTGCGGTTCGACTACCGACGCCCCGAGGCCCCGGACGTGGCGGAGCGTCACGTCCGCCCGTGGTCCCTGATCTCGTGGCACGGACGCTGGTATCTCACGGCATTCGACATCGACCGAGACGCGCCGCGCGTGTTCCGGCTCTCGCGGATCATCGGAACGGTGCGCACCGCAGGGCGGCCCGGTGCCTTCGAGGTGCCCGAGGACCACGAACCCCAGCTCATGGTGCAGCAGAGCACCCGCCCGATCAACGCTCCGAGCCCGGCCGTGCTGCGCGTGCGTCAGGGGAGTGGTCGCACCCTGCGCCTGCGGGCGAGGACCGTCGGGGAGGTCGACGACACCTGGTCGCTCATCGACCTCGACTACACCGACCTCGAGGCCTTCGCCGAGGAGGTCGCCGGATACGGTCCCACCGTGGTCGTGGAGCAGCCTCCCGAGCTGGTGGATGCCGTGCTGACCCGTTTGCGTGCGGTCCTCACGGCCCATGGTGGTGAGCTCTGATGGCCGGGTTCGCCACCGAGACCGCCACGGCCCGGCTCTCCAGGCTGTTGACGATGGTTCCCTGGCTGGTCAACCGGCAGGGGATCGACGTGCAGCAGGCGGCCGACGATCTCGGGGTCAGCGTGGAGCAGCTCGAGGCCGACCTCAACCTCCTCTTCCTCTGCGGCTACGGCCAGATGCCCGATGAGCTCATCGAGGCAGACTGGGAGGGTGGCCGGGTGTTCGTCAGCAATGTCGACAGCATCTCGCGTCCGCTGCGGCTCGGGGTCGACGAGGCCGTCACCCTGATCGTGGGGCTGCGCGCCCTGCGCGAGGTACCCGGACTGGCGGAGCGTGACGCGCTCGACCGGGCCCTTGCCAAGCTGGAGGGCGCCGCCGGGTCGGCCGCTGACCCCGCGAACCGGGTGCGCGCCGCGATGACCGACGACGCTGCGCCGGAAGTGCTCGGAGCCCTGCGCTCCGCCGTCTCGAAGAACCGCCGGCTGCACCTGCGCTACCTCGTTCCCGCTCGTGACGAGGCCACCGAGCGCGACGTCGACCCGATGCGCGTGGTGCACCTCGACGGGCACTGGTACCTCGAGGGGTGGTGTCACCGGGCCACCGCGACGCGCATGTTCCGGGTGGACCGCATCGAGGACGCACAGGTGCTCGACGCCGACGGCACGCCCCCACCGGGGGCCCACCAGCGCGACCTCAGCATCGGCACCTTCCAGCCCGGGCCGGACGATCTCGCAGTCACGCTGCGGTTGCTGCCCGGTGCCACCTGGGTGAGCGACTACTACCCGGTCGAGTCGGTGCGGGAGCTGTCCGCCGTCGACGGGGGTGGCCAGGTCGTCACCCTTCGCACGGCCGACACCGCGTGGCTGCGCCGCCTCGTGCTGCGGCTCGGCGGGCGCGCCGTCGTGCTCGACCCACCGGAGGTGGCCGCCGACGTGTGCGGGGCAGCGCGTGAGGCCCTCACGGCATACGGTTCCGCAGTTCACCGTGAGGGTCACTGAGGTGCTGCCCTGGTGGGGTTGGGTGCTGCTGTGGGTGGTGCTGCTCGTGGGCGCCGCCGCCCTGCTGGGGTGGACGTGCTGGCAGGTGTGGGGCACGGTGAAGCAGCTCATGAAGGAGGTCGAGCGCGCGGGTGCGCTGGTCGCTGCGCTGGAGGCCCGCTCCGAGGAGCTGAGCGAGGTGCGTCCGCCGCCGAGTGCCGTCACACAGGATCCATTCAGGATTCGGGAGCAGTATCGCGTGCAGCGCGAAGAAGCCGCCACCCTGAGGGCAGGTCGTCGGGCTGCGCGTCTGCCACCGTGGGCGCGCGTACACTGACGGCGAATCATCACCACTGAAGGGGTTGACCCACATGGGCAGGATTGGACCTCCCGAGATCATCATCATTGCGGTGCTCCTCATCGTCATCTTCGGCTGGAAGCGTCTTCCTGACGCGGCTCGCAGCCTGGGCCGCTCTGCCCGGGTCTTCAAGTCCGAGGTCGATGAGATGAAGCGCGAGAACGAGGCCAACAAGCCTGCCTCCGACGCGCCCGGCGAGACGGTGCGCAGCGAGTCGATCGAGGCAGACCGGCCAGGCGACCGGATCGTGCCCACTCCGGTGGATCGCGCCATGCCCACCACGGACGGCAACGCCGTCCACGAGAAGGCTCCGCGCACGGACAACCAGTCCGGCCCGGTCGCCTGACCCCCTCCTCCGCTCGCTCCATGGCCCGACTGCGCCGGCGCCCTCGCGACCCCGAGGGCAGGATGACGTTGGGGGACCACTTCCGCGAGTTCCGTCGGCGGCTCTTCATCGCGGCCGCGTCGGTGATGGTTGCCGCGATCGTGGCAGCCTTCTACTACAGCCAGGTGTTCACCTTCCTTCAGGCTCCCTTCGTCGCCTACAAGGACGCCAATCCCGACAGCCTGATCAGCCTGAACTTCGGCGAGGCAACCTCGGCGCTGTCGAACTTGATCAGCTTGTCGATCTTCGTCGGTGTCGTCGTCTCAAGCCCGATCTGGCTCTACCAGGCGTGGGCCTTCATCGTTCCCGGCCTGACGAGGAAGGAGAAGCGGATCTCACTGGCGTTCGTCGGCTCGATCGTCCCGCTGTTCCTCGCCGGGTGCTACCTCGCCTATACGATCCTCCCGCAGTCACTGGCGATCCTGTACGGGATCAGCCCCAAGGGCACCTCGAACATCCAGCAGGTGTCGATGTACTTCGCCTTCGTCACCCGGTTCATCCTCGTCTTCGGCCTGGGCTTCCTCTTTCCCGTGGTGCTCGTCGCTCTCAACGTCATCGGCATCATGCCCGCGAGCCGGCTCATCAAGGGTTGGCGGGTCTCCGTGGTCCTCATCTTCGTCTTCGCGGCAGTCGCGACCCCGACGGCCGACCCCTTCACGATGTTCGTCTTCGCAGCCCCGCTCACCGCGCTCTACTTCGGGGCGTGGCTGGTGTGCCGTGTCCTGGACAAGCGCAAGGAGAAGTCGAGGCCGGACTGGCTCGAGGTCGACGACACCGAGGCCTCGGCCCTCTGACCAACGGGGCGCGCTAGCCTCACCACATGTCCGCGCGCCTGGGTCTGATGGTCAACCCGACCGCGGGAAAGAACACCGGTGCGCTCATCGGCAGCCGCGCGCTGACCCTCCTGCGGGCTGCGGGGACGGACATCCTCGACCTCAGCGCGACCGACGCCCGCAGCGCCCGTGAGAAGGGCCGTGCTGCCATCACGGCGGGGGAGATCGACCGGCTCGTCGTGGCCGGGGGCGACGGCATGGTGCACCTCGGCGCGAACCTCTGCGCCGGCACCGACGTCGCGCTGGGCATCATCGCCGCCGGCACCGGCAACGACATCGCCCGTGAGCTCGGACTGCCGGTGCGCGATGCCGAGCAGGCGGTGGAGCGCATCCTCGCCGACCGCACCAGGGCGGTCGACGCCGCGCGGCACACGATGGCGACGGGGGAGGAGCGGTGGTTCGTGGGAGTGCTTGCCGCCGGTTTCGACGCCATCGTCAACGAACGCGCCAACCAGTGGCGCTGGCCGCGCGGACCGATGCGCTACAACCTCGCCGTGCTTCGCGAGCTGCCGCTGTTCCGACCGATCCCTTACGTCCTGGAGCTGGACGGCCGGCGGATGGAGACCGAGGCGATGCTCGTCGCGGTCGGCAACGGCCCGGCATACGGAGGTGGCATGCGGGTCACCCCGGACGCGTCATTCGACGACGGCCTGCTCGACGTGCTCATCCTCCACGGCATCTCCACGGCCGAGTTCCTGCGGGTCTTCCCGCGTGTCTTCAAGGGCACCCACACCAGCCACCCCGCCGTCGAGGTCGTGCGGGCCGCCACCGTGCGACTGGAGGCCACCGGCATCGTCGGCTACGCAGACGGCGAGCGTTTCGGCCCGCTCCCGATGACCCTTGAGGCCGTGCCGGGTGCCCTCACCGTGCTGGTCTGAGTGCTGACGTAGCCTGAGCCCATGCCCAGCCCCGCCGAGCGGTATGCCGCTGCTGCGGCCCGCACCCGTCGTGAACGCCTCGAGCTCGGCAGGTTCATCGCGGGCCTGGACTTCGCGCTCGACGACTTCCAGCTACGAGCCTGCGAGGCGGTCGAGGAGGGCAAGGGCGTGCTCGTCGCCGCGCCCACCGGGGCGGGAAAGACCATCGTCGGGGAGTTCGCCGTGCACCTGGCGCTTGCGAC
>JBDSVV010000330.1:0-2568 GCA_039927035.1 Ornithinibacter sp.
CTGGACGTGCAGGGGGTCGATGAGCAGGGGTGTGCGATACTGCGGATGGTCGTACGGCACACCACACCGTCCGTGCGCCCCGACGACATCCTGACCGCACTGCGCGCAGTGACCGGGTACTCGCCGCCGGTCCCACCCCTGGTGACCCGGTTGGCTCAGGGCCCTCTGATCGACGCAGCTGCGGGGGTGGCCGATCCCTTGGCCGCCGACAAGGACGCCGCCGGCTCCTGATCGGTGCCGCGCCGCCCGCGCGAGCTGACCGGGAGCAGAACGTTGACTTCCGTGTCGGGTGCGCCCGGCACGATTCGATCGCACACCACGCGGTCGACGAGGAGCAGGCCCCCCGGGGCCGTCCGGTGTGGTCGTCGCCCCGTGGGTGAGAGAAGGGGCCCATGATGGCGTCCGACACAGAGCAGACCCCCACGACCGACGAGAGCGCGGCCACGAAGCCGAAGCGGCGCCGGGCCAGCAGCAAGGCTGCAGCGCCCGCCCAGGCCCCTGCCATGCTCGCACCGACGGACACCGCCGCCACTGCGGTGCCCTTCGACGACACCGCGCAGGCTCCGGCCGCGGCACCGCCGGCGAAGAAGGCCGCGCGCAAGCGCGCCACCAAGAAGGCCTCCCCCGCCCCGGTCGAGAACGCTGCTCCTGCGGATGCAGCTCCTGAGGACGCCGCTCCGGATGCCAGCGCTGCGGAGCCCACCGAGACCCCGGAGGGCGCCGCGACCGCCCAGGCGCCCGCGAAGAAGCCGGCCAGGAAGACCGCCACCCGCAAGCGCACGAGCAAGGCCGCGAAGGCCGCCGAGAGCGCACCCGTCATCGACGCACCCGTGGAGGCTGACCTCATCGTCCTCGACGTGCCAATGGGCGAGTCCGAGCCCGCCGACGAGATCGATGAGACCGACCAGACCGACCAGACCGACGAGGCCACCCCCGTGGTCCCCAGTTTCGGGCTGCTGTTCCAGCCGCCGGAGCCGACCGTGGCCCGCCGCCGGCGCGCGACGGCGCCGAGCCAGGCTCCGAGCGAGCGCCCGGCACCGGCCGAGGAGGCCGTCGCAGCCGCACCGGATGAAGCGCCCCGCGAGCAGGCGCTCGAGCCCGCGCAGGACGAGGGCAGCTCGGCCACCGGCCAGACGGGGGACGACACCGACGGCGAGGGCGGTTCCAGGCGTCGTCGCCGCGGTGGCCGGGGCCGCCGTGGGCGGGCTCAGACCGACGACGACGGTGGCTCGGACTCCCCCCTGCCCGACACCGGCGACGCCACGTCGAGCGCCGCGCAGGCCTCACCGGACGATGACGAGTCCGCCGACGGTTCCGAGGACGGGGATGCCGGCTCCAGCCGCCGTCGTCGCCGTCGTCGCCGCGGCGCAGGGTCCGGCGAGGAGGACCCGCCCGGCACAGTCACCAGGGTGCGCGAGGTGCGCTCGCCGCGCGACGAGCCGACCGCGGTCAAGGGCTCCACCCGACTGGAGGCCAAGAAGCAGCGCCGCCGCGAGGGTCGCGAGGCCGGGCGCCGCCGCACGGTGATGACCGAGGCCGAGTTCCTGTCCCGTCGCGAGAGCGTCGACCGCGTGATGGTCGTACGCGGCCGCGGGGACCGCACCCAGATCGGGGTCCTGGAGGACGGTGTCCTCGTCGAGCACTACGTGTCCAGGGAGACCACGGCATCCATGGCCGGCAACGTCTACCTCGGGCGGGTCCAGAACGTGCTGCCCTCCATGGAGGCCGCCTTCGTGGACATCGGCAAGGGCCGCAATGCCGTGCTGTATGCCGGTGAGGTCAACTGGGATGCCGCCGGGCTCGAGGGCGGGCAGGCCCGCCGCATCGAGCACGCGCTGAAGTCCGGGGACCCGGTGCTCGTGCAGGTCACCAAGGACCCGATCGGGCACAAGGGTGCGCGTCTCACCTCACAGATCTCGCTCCCGGGCCGTTACGTCGTCTACGTGCCCGAGGGCTCGATGACGGGCATCTCCCGCAAGCTCCCCGACACTGAGCGCGCCCGCCTCAAGGGCATCCTGAAGGAGATCGTCCCGGACTCTGCCGGTGTCATCGTGCGCACCGCGGCCGAGGGAGCCTCGCAGGACGAGCTCACCGCCGACGTGGAGCGCCTGACCAAGGCGTGGGAGAAGATCTCCAAGAAGGCCGAGAGTGCAGGGGCGAAGAAGGCCGGTAGCGGGGGATCCCCCGTGCTCCTGCACGGGGAACCCGACCTCACGGTGCGGGTGATCCGCGACGTCTTCACCGAGGACTTCACCTCACTCGTCGTCTCCGGTGAGAAGGCCTGGTCCGAGGTGAGCGACTACGTCGAGGACGTCGCCCCCGACCTCGCGCCGCGCCTGTCCCGGTGGACCTCCGAGGAGGACGTGTTCGCCTCGAACCGCATCGACGAGCAGATCGCCAAGGCGATGGACCGCAAGGTGTGGCTGCCCTCTGGTGGGTCGCTGGTCATCGACCGCACCGAGGCGATGACCGTGGTCGACGTCAACACCGGCAAGTTCATCGGCTCCGGGGGCAACCTCGAGGAGACGGTGACCAAGAACAACCTCGAGGCCGCCGAGGAGATCGTCC
>JBDSVV010000331.1:0-3407 GCA_039927035.1 Ornithinibacter sp.
CAGCCGGCGATGACCATGCCGACCCCGAGGCGGAAGTCCAGCGGGGTGCCCCGGTTCCAGGATGCGTCGAACTCCTCGCCGGTGGAGTGGGCGACCCCGACGTAGTGCGCCGAGACGGTCGACCCGGGCGTGGCGGGGGTGCCGTCACCCACGGTCAGGTCCTCGACCACCAGGTCGGTGGGCGGCTCGTCGCCGGGGAAGTCGATCTCGGGCTTGGTGGGCTGGCTGCTCATGCGGTGCCTCCTGTGACGTCGGGGTGGGCGGGTGGTGCTGAGGCGGGGTGGTGCTGCGGTGGGTCAGTACGCGGCGAGGATGTCGATCACGAACACGAGGGTGTCGGTGCCGGCGATCTTCGGCGGGCTGCCGGCCTCGCCGTAGCCCTCGGCAGGCGGGATGACGAGCAGCAGACGGCTGCCCACCTTCTGGCCCTTCAGTCCAGTGTCCCAACCCTTGATGACCTGGCCCTGGCCCAGCGGGAACTCGAAGTAGGGCAGCTCCGGACGGCTCGCGCTGGAGTCGAAGACACTTCCGTCCTTCCACAGTGCCCCGGTGTAGGCGACCCGCACGGTCTGGCCGTCCTTGACGGCTGCGCCCTCACCCTCGATGAGCGGCTGCACGACGGTCTGTGTCGGGGCCTTTGCGCCCTTGGGCACCGTGATGGTCGCCGGCTTGCCCGGGTTCATCGTCACGGTCGGCAGACCGGCCTTCGGCGCAACCTCCTTGCCCTTGGCCTCCGAGAGGATCGGCGAGGCGCCGAGCACGTCGATGACGAAGACGACCGGGTCGTCGTTCTTGATGCCGAGCTGGGTGTTGCCCTGCTCTCCGAAGGCATCTGCGGGGGTCGAGGTGATGATCATGCGGGAACCGACCTTCTGGCCGGGGATCTGCTCCCTGAAGGACGTGAAGAGGTTCTTGTCACTGAGGTCGAGGCCGACCGGCCCCTGCTTCCACGTGCTCGTGGCGACCTTGCCGTCGGTTCCGTTGAGAATGACCGCCTGGATCGAGACAAGCTGGTCCTCGCCAACTGCAGCCCCGGTGCCCTCGGTGACCACCTTGGACTCGGTCTTGGTCACGGTCACCGGCGCGTCGACCGTGACGGTGGGCTCGGCCTTGGGGTCGGTGCCCGACACCTTCACCGCGGAGATGGCTGTGGTGCTGGGGGTCCCTGCGCTCTGTCCACCGCAGGCGGTGAGGGTGAGCGCGGACGCCAGGGCGCCGGCGGCCAAGAGGGTGGGGAGGCGACGTGCCACGAGGAGGAACCTTCGGTCGGGGACATGGGGAGGTGCCGTGCGGAGGCGCGGCGCCGGACAACAGCCATCCACGATAACTGCGCCTCGTGGGAAGTCCCACATCGTCACCTGTGAAAAGCCTGGAGGGTGGGCTCCCCCCGCTGCGCCACGTCGGTCGACGGAAGGCTTCGCGCACGCCTTCGACCGGACGGCTCAGCCGGCCATGCCCTCGATGAGGCGCTCGACCCGCGGGTCGGAGGAGAGGAAGGGGTCCTTGCACAAGACGGTGCGCTGCGCCTGGTCGTTGAGCTTGAGGTGCACCCAGTCGACAGTGAAGTCGCGCCGGTGCTCCTGCGCGGCCCGGATGAAGTCACCGCGCAGCTTGGCGCGGGTGGTCTGCGGTGGGCGCACCTTCGCCTGGAAGACCTCTGGGTCGGAGACGACTCGAGCGATCCGACCGCGCCGCTGGAGGAGGTAGAAGAGCCCTCGCGCTCGGTCGATGTCGTGGTAGGCGAGGTCGATCTGGGCGAGTCGAGGGTGCTCCAGGGCAAGTCCATGGCGGGTCGCGTAGTCCTCGAGCAGCCGGTGCTTGATGACCCAGTCGATCTCCGTGTCGACGAGGGAGAGGGTGTCCGTCTCGACGGCCCGCAGGGTGCGGTCCCACAGCTCGAGGACCCGTCCATGCAGCGGGTCGGTTGCGCCTTCGCGTGCGACGAAGGCAGCGGCCTTGTCGTGATACTCACGCTGGAGGTCGAGGGCGGAGAGCTGACGGCCGTTGGCGAGGCGGACCGTGCTGCGTCCGGTGAGGTCGTGCGAGATCTCGCGGATGGCCCGGATCGGGTTCTCCAGGGTGAGGTCCCGCATGACAACCCCGGCCTCGATCATCCGCAGCACGAGGTCGCACGAGCCGACCTTGAGCATGGTCGTGGTCTCACTCATGTTGGAGTCACCGACGATCACGTGCAGGCGGCGGTAGTGCTCGGCATCGGCGTGCGGCTCGTCGCGGGTGTTGATGATCGGACGGCTGCGGGTCGTGGCGGATGAGACGCCCTCCCAGATGTGGTCGGCGCGCTGGCTCACCGCATACGAAGCCCCCTTGGAGGTCGTCACGAGCTTCCCTGCGCCGCAGGTGATCTGGCGACTGATGAGGAACGGCAGGAGCGTGTCCGCGATGGTGGCGAACTCACCCTCCCTCCGCACGAGGTAGTTCTCGTGGCACCCGTAGGAGTTGCCTGCGGAGTCGGTGTTGTTCTTGAAGACGTAGATGTCTCCCGCCACGCCGTCCTCTCTCAGCCGCTGCTGGGCGTCGACGACCAGGCCCTCTACGATCCGCTCCCCCGCGCGGTCGTGCGCCACGACGTCACGGATCCGGTCGCACTCGGCCGTCGCGTATTCCGGGTGGGACCCGACGTCGAGGTAGAGCCGCGACCCGTTGGTGAGGAAGACGTTGCTGGACCTCCCCCAGGCGACCACCTTGCGGAAGAGGTAGCGCGCCACCTCGTCGGGGGTGAGGGTGCGCTGACCGCCGGTGGAGCACGTGATGCCGTACTCGTTCTCGATCCCGAAGATCCGGCGGCCGAGGGCGCTCACTGCGACAGGCCCTCCTGCCCGGGACGCTGCGTCTGCGGGTTGGTCGAGACGTCCCGGGGACTCTCCGAGGTGACGTCAGCCTCAGGGGCCGACCCGGCCGCTCCCTCCGTGTCCCCGTCCTCGCCGCTGGGGGCGTCGTGGGTGGGGTCGGTGCTGCTGAGCAGCTTGCCCAGGAGTGTGCCGCTGAGCCGACGGAACGTGCGTCGCGGCCTGTCCCGGTCCAGGACGGCCACCTCCAGCAGCTCGGGGCCAAGGTCACGGTTGTCCCCGCCAGCGGGGTCCGTGCCCAGAAGCTGAACGGCCAGGGTCAGCGCCTCGGAGAGGTTCATCCCCTCGCGCCAGCCCTCCTTCAGGCCGGTCTCGATCGCCTCGGCTCCTCCGCCCATTGCGACGAAACCGTGCTCGTCGGCGACCGAACCGTCGTAGGTCAGCCGGTAGATCTGGTCCGCGGCTTGGGTGATCCCCACCTCGGCGACGACGATCTCCACCTCGTAGGGCTTGGACTCCTGGGTGAAGACCGTGCCCAGGGTCTGCGCATAGGCGTTGGCCAGGCCCCGCGCGGTGACGTCGGAGCGGTCGTAGGAGTAG
>JBDSVV010000332.1:0-7013 GCA_039927035.1 Ornithinibacter sp.
CTGAAGCTGCGCCGCCAGATGCAGATCGAGCTCAAGCGCATCCAGCAGGAGGTCGGGCTCACCTTCATCCACGTCACGCACGACCAGGAAGAGGCCATGACCATGGCCGACACCATCGCCGTGATGAACGCTGGCCACCTCGAGCAGCTCGGGGACCCCGCCACCCTCTACGAGCACCCGGCCTCCACGTTCGTCGCGAACTTCCTCGGTCAGTCCAACCTGTTGCGGGCCAGGGTCACCGGGTCCGCGGGGGAGGGCCTGCTCAGGGCTGGCGTCCAGGGCGCGGAGATCGTCCTCGAGGCGGCCAAGGTGCCCGACGGGCTCACGGACGTGTGGGTCGGCGTGCGCCCCGAGAAGCTCACGCTCGGAGCGGGCGGTGGTGTCAACGAGCTGCACGGGGTGGTGACGGACGCGTCCTTCACGGGCGTCGCGACGCAGTACCTGGTGCGGATGGCGTGGGGCGCCGACATCATGCTGGTCCAGCAGAACGACGGCAGCGCTCGGGCCAAGGTGGGGGAGAACGTCACCCTCTCGTGGGCCCCGGGGCGTGAGTTCGTCCTGGACGCCGCGCAGGACGACCACGCCGGGATGGACGAGGTGGAGGTCAATGGCTGACGTGGCCGTCGGGGCCCCCCCGACCGGCCCGACCCCTCCGGCCACCCGCGCCAAGGGGGCCAAGCGGGCCAATCGAGCCAACTGGGTGCCCTACGCACTGTTGGTGCCCGGCCTGCTCTGGCTGGTCATCTTCTTCGTGGCCCCGATGGTCACCCTCGGTTCCCAGTCGCTCCAGGAGGGCTCGGTCGAGGCGGGCTACACCTTCACCGCAAACTTCGGTATCTACGTCGACGCCGTCTCGAAGTACTTGCCGCAGCTGGTCCGCTCCATCGGCTACGCCGCCACGGCCACGGCCCTCGCGCTGCTCCTGGCCTACCCGCTGTCCTACTTCATGGCGCAGAAGGCCGGCCGGTGGAAGAACATCATGCTGGTGCTCGTCATCGCACCGTTCTTCACGAGCTTCCTCATCCGCACGCTGGCCTGGCGGACCATCCTCTCAGACACCGGGCCGGTCAACGCGGTCGCCCAGACGCTGCGGATCACCGACCTCCTTCAGTTCCTGCACCTCACCAACAACGACACGCTGCTCTCCTCGAAGTTCGCCGTGATCGCCGGCCTGACCTACAACTTCCTGCCCTTCATGATCCTGCCGCTGTTCTCTTCCCTGGACCGGCTGGACCCTCGCCTCGTGGAGGCGGCCAGCGACCTCTATGCATCGCCGTGGCAGGCGTTCCGGCGGGTGACGTGGCCGCTGTCCCTGCCGGGGGTGGTGGCTGGCACCCTGCTGACCTTCATCCCCGCTGCGGGTGACTTCATCAACTCGCGGCTGCTCGGAAACACCCAGACCGTGATGATCGGGCAGGTCATCGAGAGCCAGTTCCTGCGGGTCCTGGACTACCCCCTCGCGGCGGCCCTCTCCTTCATCCTGCTGATGCTGATCCTCGGGTTGGTCACCACCTACGTCCGGCGCGCCGGCACCGAGGAGCTGGTGTGAGATGACCTGGCTCAGGCGCAACCTCCTGCTGTTCGCGGCACTGGCGGTGCTGACCTACATGCTCGTGCCGAACGTCGTCGTCGCGGTCTTCTCCTTCAACAACCCGGTCGGCCGCTACAACTACACGTGGACCCAGTTCTCCCTCGACGCCTGGCGAAACCCGTGCGGGGCTGCGGGGATCTGCGACTCGCTCGGTCTCTCCCTGCGGATCGGGCTCATCGCGTCGTTCACGGCGACCGTGCTCGGCACGATGATCGCGTTCGCACTGGGCCGCTACCGATTCCGCGCGCGGGCGGGTACCAACCTGCTGATCTTCATGCCGATGGCCACGCCCGAGGTCGTCATGGGGTCCAGCCTGCTGACGCTCTTCCTGATGATCGGGGTTCCGGCCGGGAGCCTGGCGATCACCATCGCCCACATCATGTTCTGCATCTCCTTCGTCGTCGTGGCGGTCAAGGCGAGGGTCGCGACCCTGGACCCGCGCCTGGAGGAGGCTGCCGCCGACCTGGGTGCCAACCCGGCACAGACCTTCCTTCGGGTGACCTTCCCGCTGGCTGCACCCGGCATCCTCGCCGGTGCCCTGCTCGCCTTCTCGCTCAGCTTCGACGACTACATCATCACCAACTTCAACGCGAGCCCCAGCTCGATCACGTTCCCGATGTATGTCTGGGGCGCTGCCCAGCGGGGCGCCCCGGTGCAGGTCAACGTCATCGGCACGATGATGTTCCTCGTCGCGCTCACCGTGGTCGTCACCGGTCAGCTGCTCTCCAGCCGCCGCGAGAAGGCTCGCGCCTGACCCCGGCTCCCGTCACCTCTCTCCCACCCTGAAAGGCTCCACCGTGCGCGTCCTCATGATCGGTGCGGGAGGCGTCGGCGACGCCGCTGCCCGCATCGCCACGGAGCGGTCGTTCTTCGACTCCTGGGTCGTCGCTGACTACGACATCGAGCGAGCGGAGCGCACAGTGGCGGCTGTCTCCGCACGGCATCCGGGGGAGTCCCGCTTCCGGGCCGCGCAGGTCGACGCGTCCGATGCGGCCGCGGTGGCGGCTCTCGCGCGCAAAGAGCGAGCCACCCACGTGTTCAACGCCGTCGATCCCCGATTCGTCATGTCGATCTTCGAGGCGGCTGCCGATGCCGGGGCCCACTACCTCGACATGGCGATGAGCCTGTCCCGTCGTCACGAGAGCGAGCCCTACGCGAAGGTGGGCGTCAAGCTCGGTGACGAGCAGTTCGCCGCGGCCGCGGACTGGGCGGATGCCGGGCGGCTGGCACTGGTGGGCATCGGGGTCGAGCCCGGGCTCTCCGACGTGTTCGCCCGGTATGCCGCCGACCACCTCTTCTCCCACATCGACGAGCTGGGCACCCGCGACGGCGCCAACCTCGTGATCCGCGACGAAGCCGGCAACGAGGTCTTCGCCCCGGGGTTCTCGATGTGGACGATCATCGAGGAGTGCCTCAATCCGCCTGTGGTCTGGGAGCGTTCGCGCGCCACCGCGGCCGACGGAACGGTCGAGCTCGATGCGGGGTTCTTCACCCTTCCCGCGTTCAGCGAGCCGGAGGTCTTCGACTTCCCCGAGGGGATCGGGCCCGTGGAGTGCGTGCACGTCGAGCACGAGGAGGTGCTCCTCATGCCGCGCTGGGTCCAGGCAGACCGGGTCACCTTCAAGTACGGCCTCGGCGCGGAGATGATCGGGATGCTGCGCACCCTGCACACCCTCGGCCTGGACGGCACTGACCCCGTCGACGTCAAGGGAGTCTCGGTGAGCCCGCGCGACGTGGTCGCCGCGCTGCTTCCGGACCCGGCCACGATCGGGCCTCGGATGGAGGGCAAGACGTGCGCCGGGCTGATGGTCACGGGCACCGGCAAGGACGGCCGACCGCGCAGCACCTACCTCTACCACGTGTCCGACAACGCGGACACGATGCGTGACTACGACGCCCAGTGCGTCGTGTGGCAGACGGCGGTCAACCCGGTCGTCGCGCTCGAGCTGCTCGCGACGGGTGTCTGGAGCGGCGTCGGCGTGCTGGGTCCGGAGGCCTTCGACGCGGTGCCCTTCCTCGACCTGCTCGCGGCTCCGAAGCCAGCGGGGTTCGGATCGCCCTGGGGTGTCGAGGACCGTTGACGCGCCGCGTTCGCACTCGGGCATAGGCTCGCCGACATGACTCGTTACGGCGCCCAGTACGGCCCCGACATCACCTTCCTCGGCGTCCCGGAGTGCGACCTCGACGACCCGGAGTCCTACGCCGGGGCCGACGTCGTCATCCTCGGCGCACCCTTCGACGGGGGCACCTCGCACCGCCCCGGAACCCGGTTCGGTCCTCAGGCTATCCGCGGCACCGACTACCTCCCGCACGACGGCAGCCGGCCCTCCCTGGCCCTGCGCACCGACGCGCTGCAGGACCTGCGCGTGCTCGACGCGGGCGACGTCGAGATGTATTCGGGCGACATCGAGAAGGCGCTGCCGGCGCTCGAGCGGGCGGTGACCACGGTGGTCGCCTCCGGGGCGATCCCCGTCATCCTCGGGGGGGACCATTCGATCGCGTTCCCCGACGCGAAGGGGTGCGCCAACGTGCTGGGTCACGGGCGGGTGTCGATGATCCACTTCGACGCCCACGCCGACACCGGCGACATCGAGTTCGGGTCGCTGTGGGGCCACGGACAGCCGATGCGTCGACTCATCGAGTCCGGTGCGCTGCGCGGCGACCGGTTCCTCCAGGTGGGTCTGCGCGGCTACTGGCCCGGCCCCGAGACCCTCGGGTGGATGGCCGAGCAGCGGATGCGCTCGTTCGAGATGACCGAGATCGTGCACCGGGGCCTGGACGAGTGCCTCACCGAGGCCTTCGCCATCGCGACCGACGAGTGCGACGCCGTCTTCCTCTCCGTCGACATCGACGTCTGCGACCCCGGGCACGCGCCGGGCACCGGCACACCCGAGCCCGGGGGTCTCTCGGCACGCCAGCTGCTCGACGCGGTCCGCCGCATCTGCCTCGAGCTGCCCGTGTGCGGTGTCGACGTCGTCGAGGTGTCCCCGCCCTACGACCACGCCGACATCACGGCTGCGCTCGCCAACCGCGTTGTGCTGGAGGCTCTCTCGGCGATCGCTCGTCGTCGCCAGGACGCCCGCGACGGCACCCGCTGGGACCCCACCAGCCCGCTGCTCGCTGGGCGGGTCGCCCCGATCCCACACGGCACCATCCACCACGACCACCACGACCACTGAAGGCCAGCGCGACACCGAGCGGCACGGCATCCCTGCCAGGCGCACACCACCGAGAACGGACCACGAAGGACACCCATGGCGATCACCCAGAAGGCATTGCTCGACTCGGTCCCCACCGGCCTGCTGATCGGTGGCACCTGGCGGGAGGCCAGCGGCGGCGAGCGGTTCGACGTGCACGACCCCTCGAGCGGCGCGATCCTCGCCAGCTGTGCCGATGGCACCCCCGAGGACGGGCTCGCAGCGCTCGCCGCCGCTCACGAGGCGCAGGCAGGGTGGGCGGGCACCGCACCGCGGGTGCGCAGCGAGATCCTGCGCCGGGCCTTCGAGACGGTGGTGGAGCGGGCTGAGGAGTTCGCCACGCTGATGACCCTGGAGATGGGCAAGACCGTCGCCGAGGGCCGTGGAGAGGTGACCTACGGCGCGGAGTTCTTCCGCTGGTTCGCCGAGGAGGCGGTGCGCATCCACGGGCGCTACTCGGTGGCACCTGCCGGTGGGTCGCGGCTGCTCACCATGAAGCAGCCGGTTGGCCCCACGCTGATGATCACACCGTGGAACTTCCCACTCGCCATGGGCACCCGCAAGATCGCCCCGGCCGTGGCCGCCGGCTGCACGATGGTGGTGAAGCCCGCTCACGAGACGCCCCTGACCATGCTCCTGCTGGCTCAGGTGATGCAGGAGTGCGGGCTTCCGGACGGCGTCCTCAACGTCGTGACCACGTCGCACTCCGGTGCCGTGTGCGAGCCCGTCATCCGTGACCCGCGGCTGCGCAAGCTGACCTTCACCGGGTCCACTGGGGTCGGCAAGATGCTCGTCGAGCAGTCGGCAGAGCAGTTGTTGCGGCTGTCGATGGAGCTCGGGGGCAACGCCCCGTTCCTCGTCTTCGAGGACGCCGACGTCGACGCGGCCGTCGACGGGGCGATGCTCGCGAAGATGCGCAACATCGGTGAGGCCTGCACCGCCGCCAACCGGTTCTTCGTGCACGAGTCCGTGGCGCAGGAGTTCTCCACCAAGCTGGCGAAGCGGATGGGCGCCCTGGTCGTCGGGAAGGGCACGAAGAAGGGCGTCGATGTGGGCCCGCTCATCACCGCCAAGGCCCGCGACGGGGTGCACGCGCTGGTTCAGGATGCCGTGGACAAGGGGGCGAAGGTGCTCACCGGTGGCGGGCCGCTGCCCGGCCGCGGCTGGTTCTACGCCCCGACCGTGCTCACCGACGTGGCGCCCGAAAGCCGTTGCCTGAGCGAGGAGATCTTCGGTCCGGTGGCCCCGATCTGCACCTTCACCGACGACGCGGATGCCGTGGCCAGGGCGAACGGGACCGAGTACGGCCTGGTGGGCTACCTCTACACCCGCGACCACGCGCGGGCGCTCCGGGTCGCCGAGGCCATGGAGTTCGGCATGGTCGGCGTCAACACCGGCATCGTGTCCAACCCCTCCGCCCCGTTCGGCGGGGTCAAGCACTCCGGCTTCGGGCGCGAGGGTGGCTTCGAGGGCATCGAGGAGTATCTCGAGACCAAGTACGTCGGCATCGCCCTGTGACCCCCACCTCCCCGACTTCGTCTGTCAGCGTGCGGCGACACGCCGGTTTCGGCGGCGCGTCGCGACGTCTGGACAGACGAAGTCGGGGAGAGGGGAGCGGCGTCGGGGCGTTCCGGTGACGGGATGTCCCCAACCTCTCCCGCGCGTGACCCGCTCAGTGGTGGGATGTCCCTCATGAGCGAGAGCATCCCGTCCCCTCAGCACCGACCTGATCGTCGCCGCTCGGTGCGCACCCTGCTGGACGAGACCGATGAGGCCATGCGCCGCGGCGCCCGGCCGGGGGCCTCGGTGTGGCCCACGGGCTTCGACCTGCTCGACTCCACCCTGGACGGGGGCCTTCGCTCCGGTGAGCTGGTGCTGCTCGGTGGGTCCGAGGGTGCGGGCAAGACGACGCTCGCCGTCCAGATGGTGCGGAACGCGGTGCTCGCCGGTCGCCAGGCCGTCATCTTCTCCTTCGAGCACGAGCCGCACACGCTCCTGGAGCGGCTGCTGTCACTGGAGGCCGCGAGTGCTGCGCTGGCCGCCGACCAGCCCGTCTCAGCCGGGGCCGACGTCCACTCGGTGCGCGCGGTCTTCGAGAACGAGGACCCGGACCGGCTCGGTCTGGTCGACGCGCTGGGGCGGGTGCCGTTCGGCACCGAGGCGCTCCTGGCCGTCGACGCCTACGCGGCTCGCCTGCAGATCCACCAGTCCAACGCCACGACAAC
>JBDSVV010000333.1:0-4421 GCA_039927035.1 Ornithinibacter sp.
CAGGGGCGTTGCGGGTGCTCATAGCCGCCAGCGTGCCGCCTCAGCAGGCCCTACTCCGAGGCGGGATCGGCCGAAACGCGAGTGCTTCCGAGCGGACACCTTCCGGGTACTGCACCCGCTCGGCCTAGGGTACTGACGACTGGCGTTCCATCCGGGCATGCCGCGACTGGTGCTTCCGACTGTGGCGCGGCACGGGCAACGCTGCTTCACTCAAGCCATGTTCGATGATCTCCAACAAGAGGAGTGGTCCCGCGCAGCCGCACTACACGACGTTGACGCGAGCCCCCCGAAGCCACTCGAGAAGGTCGGGGTCGCCCTCAACGTGCGGGATGGCCCCTTGCCGCTAAACGGACTGCGACACCCACCGGCCGGATTATCCTGCGGGTTGGTAAATCTGGGCCGGCGAGGAACTGCGAGTCGACGATGACTTTTTCAAGCCGGTCCACGTTGAGCACCCCCACGAGCGGTGTCCGCCTGCCCTAGGAGCGTGGGTCTGTATGCGGTGAGGTGGGTCCGGCAACCTCATCGGGTGGCGGGGGTTGGTTGTTACTTCTGAGCGCCGAGTGAGCCGGCACGGCACCGCCGAGGGCGGTGTGGCGGTGTCGGGCCGCTGAGGGCCGCTCGGGCGGCCGGGACGGGCTTGTTCCTCAGCCGGTGGCCAAGGCTGCCAGCCCGTCTGTGCCGATCTTGCCGTGAAGTTTGCGCAGGTTGTGGCATGCCGCGAGTAGCAGCCATTCGTCTCTCGCGCCGTCCAGTCCTCGCAGGAGAAGGTGTTTGCCGTTCTGTAGGGTGGCCATCTGTCCGAAGACGGGTTCGACGATCACCTTGCGTCTGGCGTACGCAGCTCGGCCCTTGTTCGTCTTGAGTTTCCTAGCCATCCGCTGCCGGGGGGTGGCGTCCTTCGGGATCCGACCGCGGGGCGCGATGGGGGTCGGGTCGTCGTGCTTGGTGCGGCCGGTGGCGATGAAAAACTCGGTGCCTGTGGTGGCGCTCATGTCAGCGGCTTGGGCGAGGTTGTCGGCCGAGCAGTAGCCAGCATCGGCGAGCATCTCCTGGGGTGCTCGGCCTGTGTTGGCGGTGGTCTGTTCGGTCATCGGGATCAGGTTGGCCACATCGGCAGCGCAGTTCGTGACGTCGGCGGCCACGATCACCTGGTGCTCTTGATCGACGACGGCTTGGCCGTTGAAACACTGATGGAACGACCCATCGGAAGTCTTCATGATCTTCGATTCCGGGTCGGTGAAGTTGCGCTGCGCCTTCGGCTTCGGCACCGCCTTTGCTCCTGCCTGCGCGACGTGTTCAGCGACCGTGTCGTCGTCCTCGCCCCGGTCTCGCCCCTTGGCTTCGGCTGCCGCCTCGGCGCGTTCGCGGGCGTCGTCCTTAAGGGCCTGCTTGGCCTCACGGATCTTGGCCAACCGGGTCTCGCGGCGGCGTAGTTCCTCGGGGAGCTCGTCGCCGCGACGGTTCTTGCCGTACCGGGCGTCCTCGGCCTTGTCGATCGCTTCGGCCTCGGCGAGCAGGTCGGAAACCTCGCCAGCCAGGATCTTCTCCTTCTCACTCATCCGCGCATAGCTCATCGCCTTACGGCGTGAGGCGTTCGCGCGCAGCTTCGTGCCATCCAAGGCGACCCGGCCCAGATTGACCATCCCCGCTGCCTGACACAACGCCAGCGCCTGGACGAACACGTGCCCCAACGCGGAGAGGTGACGTTTCCGGAACCGGGCGATCGAGCGGTAGTCCGGTGCCTGACCGCCCGCGAGCCAACGGAACGCGACCACGTCGACACAAGCGGCCTCGAGTTTGCGCGAGGACCGCACCCCGGCGGTGTAGCCGTACAGCAGGATCCTCACCATCAACCGCGGATCGAACGGAGGCGCACCACGACCCTCGGTATAGGCCAAGTGGATCCGGGACAAATCCAAATGCTCATCGACCAGGTCAGCGATGAACCGGGCCATGTGACCGGCCGGCAACCACTCATCCAGTGACGGCGGCAACAACAGGCCCTGGTCCGGGTCGAAGGCCCGAAACGTCTTGTCCACCGCGCCCTTGGCCACCGCCCGCAGCGTCCCCGCCACTTCGGGACCTACCTCGAACAAGCCCTCAGGGTTCTCATCGCCTCGCACACCAGATTCTCTCCCGAACCAGCGCCACGACCGAGTACCCCAGCTGGCGTGTTACTGACCCACGCTCCTAGCGCTGTTGATGGGACGCACAGTGGCCCGAGTGAGCGGGGCGTTCGGGCCGCGGTCTCCGCCACAACGTTCGTCTACGCTGGCGAGACTGACGGTGCGGAAGCCGGGGTTCGGTTCGAGTACTGCGCTCGGGCGGAAGTTGGTGCTGGACCGCGACCCGCGCACCACCGACGGGTCCTCGAGGCCGTAGGGGCGGTGGTGCTGCTGGGCATGGACGCCGCCAGTGACCACCTGCGGACGGGTCCAGGGTGGGGGTTGCCTTTGGCGCGATCGGCGTCTACGCGCGTCTGCGCGTGGTTCGAGGCCGGCGCGCGTCGAACGGGTCGCCGAGTTTGTGCGCGACCGCCGGTGCAAGGGCTTCGGCACGGCCGCACGGGTGAAGGTTGGGCCGTCTGTCGTGTTGTAAGGGTCGCTGAGGCAGGGCAGTCGGGCAGAACGGCCCTGAGTATGCGGTTGCAGAGTTCAGGGCCGTTCCGGTGTGGTTTGGTCAGCGCAATCCCGGCTGACAGGGACCGTGGGGGGTGCCACCGTAATGTGGTGATGTGGCGAGATGGCCCTGCGCCGTGGTGTTTGTCAGGGGCGGGCGCCTCCCTTGAGGGAGTACACCCGCACGTAGTCGAACTCGGCGGTGATCGGAATGGTGACCTGGTCGGTCGCGCCCATGGACACTAGCCCGATCTGGGCGTTGCTCAGGTTGTGGGTCCACACGCCACCGCGTACCCAGGTCTCGCCGTCTTGGCTGGTGTAGGCCGTGTAGCGGTGGGTGTCACCGCCCGCGCCCCGCTGCTCGGCGCCGGTGAGCCGATCGACGACGATGCACAGGTAGGTCCAGTCGGCCCCGGGGGGTCCGACGACGGTGTTGCCGTAGCGCTGCCACCCCTCGGGCACCGGGTTGAGTTCCTTGGCGAACTCGGTCTGGCGGGTCTCCCAGATGGAGGTGTCTGTCAGCTTGACGAAGTTGTCGTCGTCGCCGTAGATAACCAGCCCGGCCTGGGCGTAGTTGTAGCAGCATCCGTCCGCCGGCAGGCCGCTGAGCCGTACCTTGGTCTCCACGACGTAGTCCCCCTTGGGGGCGTCGCGCACCAGCACGGAGGCGGTGTTGACGTCGACGTACAGGTCGGTGTGCTCGACCTCCCAGCGCAGCAGCCCGCCGGAGATGCTCACCTCACCGGTGGTGTCCGGGTTGCCCCACGACCACTCATCGCTGAGGGTGCCGCCGCTGAAGTTGTCGGCGTCGAGGAGCCGGCCGACCACCTGGGGCTTGACGAGCTTGGTCTTGTAGCGGCTCCGCTGGCCTTCCTGGGCCGCCGGCGCCGGCATCTTGGAGTCGGAGGCCCACGCGCCACCGTTGACAGTGGGCCAGCCGTCGACCCAGTCGACGGGATCGAGCAGGGCGGGCCGCTTTGTGAACCCGGTGGCGAAGTCGAAGAACGGGTCCTGTTGGTCGACCGCGTGGTAGATCGTCCACCACTGGCCGGCCTCGTCGACGAACACTGTGTTGTGACCCGTGCCGATCCAGCGGTTGCCGTTCATCGTGAGGAACGGCGTGCCCCCGACGGCGGCCTGCAGGAACGAGTTTCCTTCCTTGTCAAGGAATGGCCCAACGGGGCTTGTGGAGCGTCCGACGAAGACGCTGTAACCGGTGAGGGCACCGTTGCAACAGTTGGCGGCCGACGCGAAGAGGTAGTAGTAGCCCTCCTTGAAGACGACCTCGGCCCCCTCGTAGCGGTTGCCGATGGTGACGCGCGTGTCGTCAGTGGTGTCGGAGGTCAAGGCCGTGGCCCCGGTCTCGGTGAAGGTGATGTCGGTGGCGAAGATGCCGCCGTAGTACGAGCCGTAGTACAAGATGCCGTCGTCCCCCACGGTGTCTCCAAGCACCTCAGGGTCGAAGGTCCAGAAGTACGAGCACTCCCCACCGCCAGGGTCGTGCCGCGGCGCGATGACGGGCTCGTCGCTGAACTCCCACGGGCCTGTCGGGCTGTCCCCGACGGCCACGCCGATCGCGCTGTCGCCCCCGCAGGTGTCCGAACCGCCGCCGGCCGCGGTGGTCTCGGTGACGGTGACGAAAAGGTAGTACTGGTCGGTTCTGCTCGAGTACACGACTTCCGGGGCCCAGAAGGCGGCGTTGGGCGCGATCCAACTAGGGAGGTCGCCCCCGTCGAGCGGGAACGCGTCTCCCACGTAGGTCCAGTTGACCAAATCGGTGGAGACCATGGTCGGGATGCG
>JBDSVV010000334.1:0-2641 GCA_039927035.1 Ornithinibacter sp.
GCATGAACGTCGTCGGCGACCTGTTCGGCAGCGGCAAGATGTTCCTGCCCCAGGTGGTCAAGTCGGCGCGGGTCATGAAGAAGGCCGTCGCCTACCTCATCCCCTACATCGAGGCCGAGAAGAAGCCGGGTGACGCGGAGCGGAGCAAGGGCAAGATCGTCATGGCCACCGTGCGCGGGGACGTGCACGACATCGGGAAGAACATCGTTGGTGTGGTGCTGCAGTGCAACAACTACGACGTCGTCGACCTCGGGGTGATGGTGCCGGCGCAGAAGATCATCGACACCGCTCGCGACGAGCGAGCCGACGTGATCGGGCTCTCCGGGTTGATCACCCCCAGCCTCGACGAGATGGTCAACTTCGCCGTGGAGATGGAACGCCAGGGGTTGGAGATCCCGTTGCTCATCGGTGGCGCCACCACCTCGAGGGCGCACACCGCGGTGAAGGTGGACGAGAGGTACCACGGGCCGGTGATCTGGGTGAAGGACGCCTCGAGGTCCGTGCCGGTGGTCGCTCAGCTCCTCTCCGACGACTTGCGGCCCAAGCTGCTCGCGGACGTGACGGCAGACTTCGACGCCCTGCGGGCGCGGCACGCGGCGAAGGCCACCGAACGACCCCTCGTCACACTCGAGAAGGCTCGCGGGCGAGCCACCCCGATCGACTGGGCGGGCTACCACCCGCCGGTGCCCCGCATGCTGGCACAGCAGGAACGCGGTCTGTTGGACCGCACCGGGCCGAGCGTGCACCGAGCCCCCACCCAGTTCGTGCGCACCTTCACGGACTACCCCCTGGAGGAGCTGCGCGACTACATCGACTGGGGTCCGTTCTTCCTCACCTGGGAGATGAAGGGCCGCTTCCCCGACATCCTCAACAACCCAGCGACGTCCGAGGCCGCCACCCGGCTCTACGAAGACGCACAGAAGATGCTCGATGACGCCATCGAGCACTCCTGGCTGCGAGCCAGCGGAGTCATCGGCCTGTTTCCGGCGAGTGCCGTCGGCGACGACATCGCGGTCTACACGACGGAGGGGCGCGAGGAGGTGCGCACCGTGCTGCACACCCTGCGCCAGCAGGGTCAGCACCGCGAAGGCGTGCCCAACCGGGCCATGTCGGACTTCGTGGCTCCGGCAGAGAGCGGGCTGCACGACCACGTCGGGGCCTTCGCCGTCACGGCGGGCCTGGGCTCGCACGAGAAGGTCATGGAGTTCAAGGCCGACCTGGACGACTACGACGCGATCCTCTTGGAGTCCCTCGCAGACCGTCTCGCCGAGGCGTTCGCGGAGCGGATGCACGAGCGGGTGCGTCACGAGTTCTGGGGCTACGCCCCCGACGAGGACCTCAGCAGCGGGGACCTCGTGGCCGAGAAGTACGTCGGCATCCGGCCCGCCCCGGGCTACCCTGCGTGCCCGGAGCACACCGAGAAGGAGCAGATCTGGGAGCTCCTCGACGTCACTGAGCACACCGGCATGCAGCTGACCGAGTCGATGGCCATGTCACCGGGGGCCTCGGTGTCGGGCTGGTACTTCTCCCACCCCCAGTCCCAGTACTTCGTCGTCGGCCGGATCGGTCGAGACCAGGTCGAGTCGTATGCCGAGCGGAAGGGCTGGGACCTGCGCACGGCCGAGCGGTGGTTGGGCCCGAACCTCGGATACACCCCCGAGGACTGACCCGCCCTCCCCCACGTCGGCTGTGGGTGAGTCGCGACACCACCACAGACGAGGTGGGGGAAGGGGTGTGGGCGGGTGCTGTCGGCGGAGCGGCATACCGTGAGCCCCATGAAACCCGCCCTCTCCCCGAGCCGCGCCGCGGACTTCAAGCAGTGCCCGCTGTTGTTCCGGTTCCGGACGATCGACAAGCTCCAGGGCCCGCCCTCGCCCGCTGCGGCACGGGGCACCCTCGTGCACGCGGTGCTCGAGCACCTCTTCGACCTCCCCGCCGCCCAACGCACCCCCGAGGCGGCGCTCGCCCTGTTGGAGCCCCGGTGGAGCGCTCTCGTCGAGGAGCGGCCCGAGCTGGCCGCGATGGTCGAGGACGACGAGACCCTCACCGAGCAGGCCTGGCTCGCCGCGGCGAAGCCTCTCGTCGAGCAGTGGTTCACCCTCGAGGACCCCACCCGCCTGGAGCCCGAGGCGCGTGAGCTCTACGTCGAGACGGAGATCGACGGGTTGACGCTGCGCGGCTACGTCGACCGTCTCGATGTCGCCCCCGACGGCGCGATGCGAGTCGTCGACTACAAGACGGGCCGGTCGCCGAGTGAGCTCTTCGAGGCCAAGGCCCTCTTCCAGATGAAGTTCTATGCACTGGTCCTGTGGCGGATGCGCGGGGTGGTCCCCCGACAGCTCCAGCTGGTCTACCTCGGCAATGCCGAGGTGGTGCGCTACACCCCCGACGAACGCGACCTGCTGGCTGTCGAGCGCAACGTGCGCGCGATCTGGGATGCCGTGGTGCGGGCTGCGCAGACCGGTGACTGGCGACCACGCACCTCCAAGCTGTGCGACTGGTGCGACTTCCGCGACCTGTGCCCCGCCTGGGGTGGCACCCCTCCCCCGCTGCCGGAGGGCGCCGGCGAGCTCGCGCTCGACCCGTCACGGTCAGGCGCCGCGGTTCCCGCCGACGACTGAGCCAGCGCGGGCGAGAGCCG
>JBDSVV010000335.1:0-4962 GCA_039927035.1 Ornithinibacter sp.
CGCCGCACCCTGACAGACGAAGTGGGGGAAGAGCGTGTGGGGCGAGGCCACAATGGCCCGATGACGCAGCCATCGCGGACCCGCCTCGGCACCTGGGGGCTCGTGGCGCTCGCGCTCGGGGTCGCACTCCTCCTGTGGGGACTGACCTCGAGGGGCGACCTGTTGACGGGGTCGGAGCCCGCGGCCTCGAGCACGGCGCAGGGCGAGCCTGCAGCCGTCGGCCCCACACCTGACTCCGGTCTCCCGCGGGTGACCGAGGGCGCCCTACCGAAGCAGGCGCACACGACGCTCTCGCTCATCCGAGCCGGCGGCCCCTATCCCTACGAGGCGGACGACGGCACGTTCGGCAACCGCGAGCGGCTCCTCCCGCGAGCCTCGAACGGCTACTACCGCGAATACACGGTGCAGACACCGGGCGCGGGGGACCGGGGGCCACGGCGCATCATCGCGGGCGCCGACGGCGACCTGTACTGGACCACCGACCACTACGGGTCGTTCCGGCAGATCGAGGAGGGGCGATGATCCGATACGTGGGACCGCTCGCGGACGTCGACCGCATCATGGCCGATGCCGAGTCCGAGGGCCGTGAGGTGCACCTCGTGCGGGCGCACGCCACCAAGTCCGCCACCCTCGACGCGTTCGCCGTCGCGCTGGACTTCCCGGCCTGGTTCGGGGGCAACCTCGACGCCCTCGCCGACTGCCTGCACCACCTGGCCCGCCACGCCGAGGGCGAGTGGGAGCTCGTCGTCGACGAGGTGGCCGCCCTCGGGGCCGAGGACCCGTTCGCGCTCGCGGCGCTGCAAGGAGTCCTCGGGGAGGTCGCGCTCGCCCACCCGCGGTTTCACGTGACCGTGGTCGACCGCTGACAATGGATGCCGTGACCCCCCGCACCGTCGCCCTGCTCGGCTCCACCGGCTCGATCGGCACCCAGGCCCTGGACGTCATCGCCCGCAACGAGGACCGCTTCACCGTCGTGGCACTCACCGCCGGTGGAAACCTCGACCTCCTGGCCGAGCAGGCGGTGACCTTCGACGTGCCCCTGGTCGGCGCCGCTCGCGGTGACGTGGAGCAGGTGCGCACCGCCATCGCCCGGTATGCCGCGGGAGCCGGCCGGCCGGCATACGCACCGGAGGTGGTGGTCGGGGAGGACGCGGCCACGGTGGCTGCCGGGATCGGCGCCGACGTCGTGCTCAACGGGGTCACCGGGTCGATCGGCCTGCGGCCCACCCTCGCGGCGCTGGCCGCCGGGTCGACCCTCGCGCTCGCCAACAAGGAGTCGCTCATCGTCGGCGGAGACCTGGTGCGCGCTGCCGCTGCACCGGGGCAGATCGTGCCCGTCGACTCCGAGCACTCCGCGATCGCCCAGGTGTTGCGCGGCGGGCGGGCGCAGGAGGTGCGCCGGCTCGTCGTGACCGCCAGCGGTGGTCCCTTCCGCGATCGCACCCGAGCGTCGCTGGCCGGAGTCACACCCGAGCAGGCCCTGGCCCACCCGAACTTCTCGATGGGACGGGTCATCACCACCAACTCCGCGACGCTGGTCACCAAGGGACTCGAGGTCATCGAGGCGCACCTGCTCTTCGACATCCCGTTCTCGCGGATCGACGTCGTCGTGCACCCGCAGCAGCAGATCCACTCGATGGTGGAGTTCCACGACGGTTCGACCATCGCCCAGATGGGACCGCCGCGGATGCTCGTGCCGATCGCGCTGGGGCTGTCCTGGCCCGAGCGCCTCGCAGACGTCGACGAACCGTGCAACTGGTCGGTGCCGCAGAGCTGGGAGTTCCACCCGCTCGACGACGACGCCTTCCCCGCCGTGCGCCTCGCCCGCCAGGTGGGCGAGCAGGGCGGCACCTTCCCCGCGGTCTACAACGCCGCCAACGAGGTGTGCGTCGACGCCTTCCACGACGGGCGGATCGCCTTCACCGACATCGTCGACACCGTGGCCCGCGTCGTCGAGGCCCACGCCGCCGCGCCCGGCGACGCCAGCAGCATCGAGGGCGTGCTGGCAGCCGACTCGTGGGCCCGAGCCGAGGCCACCGGACGGATGCCGTGAGGTCGCCGGGGTGCGCAGCCCCGGCCCGGACCCGGGCGAGGCCCTGATCCTCCGATCCCCGACGTACCCTTGGGGGCATGGGGATCCTCGCCTTCGTGCTCGGTGTGCTGTTCATGGCCACCGGTGTCGCGCTGTCCATCGCGCTGCACGAGGTCGGACACCTGCTCCCCGCCAAGCGGTTCGGGGTGCGCGTCACCCAGTACATGGTCGGTTTCGGCCCGACGATGTGGTCCCGGCGACGGGGCGAGACCGAGTACGGCGTCAAGGCAATCCCCCTCGGCGGCTACATCCGGATGATCGGCATGTTCCCTCCGAGGCGCGGTGACGCCCCCGGCTTGGTGCGGGCCTCCAGCACGGGCCGGTTCAGCCAGCTGATGGACGAGGCGCGGGCGGCCAGCATGGAGGAGGTGCGTCCCGGCGACGAGGACCGCGTCTTCTACCGGCTGTCGGTGGCGAAGAAGGTCACGATCATGATGGGTGGGCCCATCGTCAACCTGCTCATCGGCGTGGTCCTGCTCACGTTCGTCGTCACCGCCCACGGTCTCCAGACCCCACAGCCGGGAGCGCTCGTCGCGAGCGTCTCGCAGTGCGTCGTCCCTGCGACGGTGGCCGACACCACCACGGACTGCGTCGGCAAGGCACCCACCCCGGCGCTCGCGGCAGGCCTGCGCCCCGGTGACGAGATCGCCTCCATCGACGGCGTGGGCATGACCGACAACCGTGACGTCGGCACGGTCATCCGGCCCCGGGTCAACCAGCCCGTCACCATCGTCGTCGAGCGCGACGGCCAGCGGTTGACCCTGAGCGCCACCCCGATCAACAACGTGGTCCCGGTCCTGGACGCGGACGGGCTGCCGGTCACCGGGCCCGACGGGTCCGTGCAGACGACCCAGGCCGGGTTCCTCGGGGTGCGCACGACCGTGCCCATGGCCTACGAACGTCAGTCGCTCACGGCCGTTCCCGCGATCCTCTGGTCGGGGGTGAGCCGCACCGCGCAGGCGCTGGTCTACGTGCCGCAGCGGATGGCGGGAGTGTGGGACGCCGCGTTCGGCGGGGCCGCCCGCTCGGTCGACAGCCCGATGTCCGTCGTGGGTGTCGGCCGCGTCGCGGGCGAGGCCAGCACCGGCAAGTACGACGCGCTCATCGGGAAGGCGCCCGTCGACAAGTTCTTCTTCCTCGTCGGACTCCTCGCGACGCTGAACATCATGCTGTTCCTCTTCAACCTCATCCCCCTGCTGCCGCTCGACGGCGGACACGTGGCGGGGGCGCTGTGGGAGGGCCTGAAGCGTCAGGTGGCCCGGCTGCGAGGGCGCCCCGACCCCGGCTACGTCGACGTCGCGAAGGCGTTGCCAGTGGCCTACTCGGTCTCGGTGGTGCTGCTCGGAATGTCGCTGCTGCTCATCTACGCCGACATCGTCAAGCCGATCAACCTCGGCGGCTGAGCTCTTCGTCCCGACGGGCGAGAAGGTCCGCCTCGCGACGGGACAGCTCCGCCGCGCGGACCGCGGTCACCTCCGAAGCGGTGCGCACCGAGACGCTCACCCGGTCGACCTGGACGATGCTCTCCTTGATGCTCCGGCGCACGGACAGGTCGCTGAAGATGTTGTCGAACCACACGTCGAAGGTGCGCGCCATCGGCGTGATCCCGAGGTCGGCCCGCAGCGCGCTCACCTGCTGCACGTCGGCGATCTCGCGGGCGAAGTCGGCCAGCGCCGCCTGCGCCTGCTCGATCCGCCGCCCTGCCTCGTCGATGCGGCCGTGCTTGAGCGAGGAGGAGATCAGACCCCCGCCGAACCACGTGTCGTAGGCGGACCACCCGTCCGCCGAGCCGAGCTCGCGCATCGCCGTGTCCAGGCTCGCGGCGGCCCGGGCGCCGGCTCCCCGAGCCTGCGCGACCTCGCGCGCCTCAGCCCGCACGCCGGCCAGCTCGTCGCAGATGGCATCCAGCTCACCGACCCCGGCCCCATCCGAGGATCGCATCGCGTCTGCGTGCGCGTCGAGCGCGCCGGACCGGCGTGCGGCGGTGTCCCCCAGTCGGGCAAGGGCCTGCTCGACCTGTTCGGCGCGCCCCTCCAGGTGCTGCAGCGCGGTGACGGCCGCCTGCATCGCATACCGGGCCGCCACCTCCTCGGCCCGCTCGCGCTCGAGCTCGCCGGTGCGGGTGCCGCGCACGGCGCTGAGCACCCGGGTGAGACCCAGTCCCTCGAGGGCTCGCACGTCCGCCTCCTCGACGGAGTGTGCGCGTCGGTGGGCCTCCAGCTGCTCGCGGGCCACCGAGCCCTCCTCACGCAGGGCTGTCATCGATCCGCGCAGTCGGGTGGCCTCCAGGTCCTCGGCGATGGCGCGGTCGAGGGCGTCGCGGGTCTGCACGTGGTCGATCATGGTGCTTCGAGGGCCCGGACGTACGCTTGGTTCCATGTCCGTCTCCCTCGGTATGCCGCCGTTGCCCCCTCCCGTCGTCGCCCCACGCCGGCGCAGCCGCAAGATCAAGGTCGGCACGGTCGAGGTCGGTGGCGACGCGCCCGTCTCGGTGCAGTCCATGACGACGACGCAGACCACCGACATCGACGCGACCCTGCAGCAGATCGCCGAGCTCACGGCATCCGGCTGCGACATCGTGCGGGTGGCCTGCCCCACCCAGGACGACGCGGACGCACTGTCCACGATCGCCCGCAAGAGCCAGATCCCGGTCATCGCCGACATCCACTTCCAGCCGAAGTACGTCTATGCCGCCATCGACGCGGGGTGTGCAGCGGTGCGCGTCAACCCCGGCAACATCCGCCAGTTCGACGACCAGGTCGGTGAGATCGCGCGCCGGGCCAAGGCCGCGGACGTCTCGATCCGGATCGGTGTCAACGCCGGCTCGCTCGACAAGCGGATCCTGGAGAAGTACGGCAAGCCCACAGCCG
>JBDSVV010000336.1:0-4551 GCA_039927035.1 Ornithinibacter sp.
GCGTTCGCCATCGGGGGACTGCCTGACAAGGCCTGCGCGCAGGCGCCGGACCGGATCCGGCCCGCCGCCGCGACCTCCGGGGTGCCCGTGCCCGCCCAACGGGTCACCGTCAACCTCTCGCCGGCGTCACTGCCCAAGCACGGGTCCGGCTTCGACCTGCCGATCGCCGTCGCCGTGCTCGCCGCGGCCGGTCACGTGCCGCGCGAGGTGGTCCGCGACGTGGTGCACCTGGGTGAGCTCGCGCTCGACGGCACGATCCGGGGTGTGCGCGGGGTGCTTCCGGCAGTCCTCGAGGCGGCGCGGTGCGGGGTCCGCCACGTCGTGGTGCCGATGGAGAACGTAGCGGAGGCCCAGCTGGTCGACGCGGTCATCGTGCACGGTGCTGCCACCCTCGCCGACGTGGTGCGGTGGTTCGTCGCCGCGGGCGATGGCGTTCCGCTGCCGCAGACACCTCCGGTCGTGGCCGAGGGTCCGGTGCCGGCTCGGCGTGTCGACCTCGCCGACGTCGTGGGGCAACCCGAGGCGCGAATGGCCATCGAGCTGGCGGCGACGGGGGGCCACCACCTCTTCCTCAGCGGGCCGCCGGGCGTCGGGAAGACGATGCTTGCCGAGCGACTCGTCACCGTGCTGCCACCGCTCACCCGTGAGGAGGCCCTTGAGACGCACGCGATCCGCTCGCTCACCGGGCAGGTGGGGGAGCGCGCAGTGCTCGACCCGACACCGCCGTTCGTGGCGCCGCACCACAGCGCGTCCGTGGCGTCGGTGGTCGGTGGCGGGTCCGGTGTGGCGCTACCCGGGGCGATCTCGAGGGCCCATCGGGGTGTGCTCTTCCTCGACGAGGCGCCGGAGTTCAAGGCCTCCGTGCTGCAGACGCTGCGCCAGCCGCTGGAGTCGGGGGAGGTCGTCATCGCTCGGGCCCGGCAGATCGTGCGCTATCCAGCTCGCTTCCTGCTGGTCCTCGCCGCCAACCCCTGCCCGTGCGGGCGCTCCTACGGCAAGGGACTGGAGTGCACCTGCCGGCCCATGGAGATCCGGTCGTATGCGGGGCGGCTGTCGGGGCCGCTGCTGGACCGGGTCGACCTCCAGGTGCACGTCCCGCCGGTGGCCAGGTCGGCGTTCGGGGAGCAGGGCGGGGAACCCAGCGCGGCGGTCGCGGCCCGGGTCAGGGCTGCCCGCGGGGCGCAGGCTCTGCGTTGGGCGGCGGGAGGGTGGGGCACCAACGGGGTCGTGCCGGGACACGTGCTTCGCCGCCCTCCGTTCCGGCTCCCACCCGCCACGACGAGCGACCTCGACCGGTCCCTCGATCGAGGCCGACTGACCCTCCGGGGCTACGACCGAGTGCTTCGAGTGGCTTGGTCCGCCGGAGACCTCGAGGGCCGCGAGGTGCCCGGCCGGGACGAGGTCGGGCTTGCACTGAGCCTGCGTCGCGGAGAGCGGGTCGCGGCGTGAGTGGCGCGGGGCGCGTCAGCGCGCTCGAACGTGAAGAACGGTGGGCGCGGGTCGCGTGGAGCGCCCTCGCGGAACCGCGGAGTCTCCTGGCAGTCACCTCGGTGGCCACGCACGGCGCCGTCGACGCGCTCGCAGCACTGCGGGGCCGCACCTCGCTCCGCTCCGACCTCGGCCCGCGCCTGGACGACCTCGACGTCGACAAACTGGCACGGGTCGTGGAGCAGCGCCGAATCCGGGTGCTCATCCCTGGTGACGAGGAGTGGCCCGATGCCATCAACGACCTCTGCGATCCGCCGTTCTGCCTCTACGTCGACTCCGGCGGTGATCTCGCGGACATGGTCCGTCGCAGCGTCTCGCTCGTCGGTGCCCGGGCCGCGAGCGACTACGGGCTGACGGTGGCGTCCGACATCGCCGAGGGGCTCGCCGGTCGCCGCTTCACGGTGGTGAGCGGAGCGGCATACGGGATAGACGCCGCGGGCCACAGGGGTGCCCTCGCCATGGACGGCTTCACTGTTGCGGTCCTGGCCAGCGGGGTGGATCGCCCCTACCCCAGCGCTCACACCGGGCTCCTGCGAGACATCGCGCGCACCGGTGCGGTGGTGAGCGAGGTGCCACCCGGCTGCGCGCCCTACCGCTCGCGGTTCCTCGCGCGCAACCGGATCATCGCTGCGCTGGGGCGAGCGACGGTGGTGGTCGAGGCCAGTCTGAGGTCGGGCTCACTCTCCACCGCGAAGGAGGCCCGCACGCTGTTACGACCCGTGGGTGCGGTGCCCGGTCCGGTCACGAGCATGACGTCGGCCGGGTGCCACGCGTTGCTTCGAGAGACCGATGCCGTGCTCGTGACGGACGCCGCCGAGGTCGCCGACCTGGCCGGGCGGATCGGCGAGGACCTGCTGGTGCCGCGTGAGGACCCGACCCGCTCGCCGGTGGACGATCTCGACCCGACGGCCTATGCGCTCTGGTCAGCGCTCCCGGTGAGGGGAGGTGCGGCGACCGATCGTCTGGCGATCTCGGCGGGCCTCTCGGTGGCGCGCCTTCTCGGTGTGCTCGCTTCACTCGAAGCCGAGGACCTCGCAGTCCGCGTCGACGGCGGCTGGCGCAAGGCGCCTGCAGCACGGCGCGGGTCCGCGGGTCGTTGATTCGCAGGCGTGCAGGTGCGACGGTGGTGCGGTGAACGACCTGGTCCCCGACGTGTTGAGCGCCTTCGAGCGACACCTGCGCGCCGAGCGTGGAAGGTCACCCCACACGGTGCGCGCATATGTCCGTGACGTCGGCGCCTTCCTCGCGCACCTCGGCGTGAAGGACGATGCAGGCCTCGGCGAGGTCGTGCTCGCGGACCTGCGGGCCTGGCTCGGCGTGGTCTCCCGCCGCGGTACAGCCAGGTCGACCATCGCTCGCGCGGCGGCATCCTTGCGCACCTTCTTCCGCTGGCTCGAGCGCACCGGTCGCATCGACACCGATCCCTCGCTGCGGCTCTCCGCTCCACGTCGGCACCGGACCCTGCCACCGGTGCTCGCCCAACGCTCTGCAGCGGCGCTCCTTGACATTGCGACGGTCGCTGCCGATGATGACGACCCCATCCACCTGCGGGACCGGGCCGGCCTGGAACTGCTGTACGCCAGCGGGATCCGGGTGGGAGAGCTCGTGGGCCTTGACGTCGACGACGTCGATCTCGACCTCGGGGTGCTCCGGGTGCTCGGCAAGGGCGACAAGGAGCGGCGCGTCCCCTTCGGGGCTCCAGCGGGTCGAGCCGTGCTCGACTGGCTCGAGCGAGGACGCCCGCGCCTCGTCCGCGACGTCAGTGGCGCAGCCCTGTTGCTCGGGAGGCGTGGAGCTCGGGCCGACCAGCGTCAGATCCGCACCGCGGTCCACGAGCTGCTCCGTCACGTCCCGGACGCCCCTGACCTGGGCCCGCACGGTCTCAGGCACAGCGCCGCGACCCACATGCTCGAGGGGGGCGCCGACCTGCGCATGGTCCAGGAGCTCCTCGGGCACGCCTCGTTGGCGACCACGCAGATCTACACCCACGTCTCGGTCGACCGGCTCAAGCGGTCATACGACCTCGCCCACCCCCGGGCCTGACCCCGCCGCCGCGTCACCCCTCGCCCAGGACGTCCGGCAGGTTCACCACGCGGGGGACTCCCCTGTCGGCCGCAAGATCGACGGCGGCGGGAGACGGAGTCAGTGGCGACCGAGGCTGCCCTGGTCGGGAAGCCCGAAGAGGGGGAGCAGCACGGTCCGTCCGCCGAGCAGAAGGGGCAGCGGGTCCAGGTAGACAGACCCGCGCCTGGCACCGAGGTGCAGGCAAGAGAGCGCGCCGCAGTGGCCAGAGCTCCCGGCCCGGAGTTCCTGCACCCCGAGCAGCTCTCCGGCGACGACGACCTCGCCCTCGCGGACCGTTGCCCTGACCGGCTCGTAGGTGCTCGAGATGCCCCCGGCATGGGCCACCGTCACCGTGCCCCGCCCGGCGACCACCCCCGCATGGGTCACCTCTCCGGGTGCCACCGCACGCACCTGCGCGCCGGTGCGCGCCACCAGGTCGAGGCCCCGGTGGCCCGGACCATAGGGCGTGGGTGGCGCCGCGAACTCACGCTGGATCGAGGGGCGCGGTTGTAGCGGCCAGAGCCACGCCGGGTGGCCCACCGCCGGCGTGTCCGATACTGCAGGAGGGGTGCTCGGGCCCTCGCGCAGGGGAGCGAACGATCCGGGTGCAGCGGAACCGCCCGGTTGGGCCCGCGACTGGCTCGCGCGCAGCGGTAGGGTCTGGCCGTCTTCGGCTGCCAGCGGCCTGGCGCCCACTGTGGCCGTGGTGGCCAGGCTCACCGCGAGGATCACGTGCATCGACATGGGACGACCTTGCGCTGCGGGTTACCTCGGAGTCGAGGGCGACCTCAGCCCCTGTGGACCACTGCCGCGCACCCACACCCCTGTGCACGGACACTGCCGGGCCGGACACTGCCGGTCTCGCGGGCGTCAATGGCGTCTGACACGAGCCCGGGCGCCAAGGGGGGGGTCGGTGTGTCAGGTGCCGGTCGCGAGGGACGCCAGGCGGGTGCATCCTTGACGGAGCACCTCGTCGTCCTTGCAGAACGCGAAGCGCAC
>JBDSVV010000337.1:0-3642 GCA_039927035.1 Ornithinibacter sp.
GCAGTTCCCCGACAACCTCGACCCGGTGCTGACGCTGACGCCCTACCACGGCGACCTCGGCCTCAGCAGCGGCAAGCCACAGTCGGTCTACCAGCTCGACAAGAGCCGACTCACGCCATTCCAGAGCACCACCACGGCCAACCCGAACGTGCTGCTCAAGCTGGCGGTCGGCACGACCAAGAAGCTGCCCGACGGGATGGGGTCGATCCGCTACGACGGGGTGCAGCGCTGGGTGAAGCTGCAGGTCAGCCACACCCCCGGCAAGATCGTCGCGCTCGGCGGCGTGATGTTCGGCATCTTGGGGCTGATGGGATCGCTGTTCATCCGTCCGCGCCGAGCCTGGGTTAGGGTCTCCAAGGGCGCCAACGGGCGTACCGTGGTCGAATTGGCCGGTCTCGACCGCAGTGCGGGCGGCGACCTCGCCGGCGAGATCGACGGGCTGGAGAAGGTCGTCACCGGCACCGCACCAGACGCACCCAGCCGTCACCAGAGAGGGACCACGTGACCACCGCGGACTTCGCCGCCTTCAGCGACAACGCCATCATGTTCGCCTCGATCGTCTACATCCTGGCGTTCCTCGCGCACCTCGCCGAGTGGGTCCTCGTCCGCTCGATGCCAGTGCCCGTCACTGTGTCGCGAGAGCCCGTCTCCGTGGGCGCCGGTGCCTCGCTGCCTGCCACTCATGGCGGACGGTCCGCGGACGAGGAGTCCGAGGCCGGGGAGCTGCGGGTCGAGAAGTACGGCCGGATCGGGGTCGCCCTCACCGTCGTCGGGTGCGGGCTCCACCTCGCCGGACTCGTCGCGCGCGGACTGGGCTCAGACCCGATCCGGGTGCCCTGGGGCAACATGTACGAGTTCACGCTCGCCGGCACGTTCGGGGTGAGCCTGATGTACCTGGTGCTGATGAAGCGCTACCAGCTGCGCTGGATGGGGGTGCTGGTCACCGGGTTCCTCGTCACGGTCCTGATGCTCGACGTGCTGGTCCTCTACCAGGACGCCGGCCCGCTGGTGCCGGCGCTGCACTCCTACTGGCTGGCCATCCACGTGCTCGCCGCGATCATCGCCTCCGGGGCCTTCGCCGTCGGCGCCCTGGCGCTGGTGCTTTTCCTGGTCAAGGACCGGGCGGTCCGCCGCGGGACCATCAGCCCGCGCGGCTACCTCAGCCGGCTCCCCGAGGCGGTGGCCCTCGAGCGGGTGGCCTACCGGCTCAACGCGTTCGGCTTCCCGATCTGGACGTTCGCGGCGCTCGTCGCCGGCCCGATCTGGGCGGAGTACGCCTGGGGCAGCTACTGGAACTGGGATCCCAAGGAGGTGTGGGCATTCATCACCTGGGTGATCTACGCCGCCTACCTGCACGCTCGTGCGACAGCCGGGTGGAAGGGCAAGGCGGCCTCGATCATCGCCCTCGTCGGGTTCGCGTCCCTGCTGTTCAACTTCGTCGGGATCAACTACTTCTTCGGCGGCGGGAGCCTGCACTCCTACTCAGGCTGACCGGCCGACTGGACATCGCGGACGACCCGGATCGGTCGCCACGAACGATATTGGCGGCCCTGGCTGATGGTCGCTCACCACTTCCGGTCGCGGCGACCGGTTCCGGCGCGCCAGCCGTCAGCCGGCTCGAGCCCCGTGCGTGGCTACTCGTTGTTGGGCTTGTCCTGGTCGCGCTTCCGGTTGCGCCTGTTCAGGTCGCGCAGGAAGTCCTCGTCGTCGTCGGGAGCGACGCTGCGAGGGGCCGGTCTCGGCGGCGGCGTACGGCGCGTCGCGGACGAACCCCCACGGCGGCGCTCGATGAGCCAGAACGCGGCGTAGACCAGTGCGGCGAACACGATGATGACCAGCAGGAACTTACCCACACCACCAGCGTAGGCACCCACCCAAGCCATGGATGCCCAAGTGGGCGGATTAGTCTGAGATCCGTGAAGGAGTTCGTGGTCTACACGCTCGCGCGGATCGGCCTGTTCGTGGCCACCCTGCTGGTCGTCATCGGGATCTTCTCGGCCCTCGGGGTCGCCTCGATGCTGTGGCCGGTGGTGCTGGCGGCCCTGGTGTCGGCGGTGGCGTCGTACTACCTGCTGCAGGTCCCGCGGGCCCGCTTCGCCGCCCGCGTCGACGCCCGTGCGGCGAAGGTCGCCCGGCGCTTCGAGGAGTCCCGCGCCAAGGAAGACCAGGACTAGGGTGCCGGCAGCCGGTGGCTCCCGCGAGGTGCTCCGCCCCCACGACCGCACCTGGGTCAACGAGGCCGTGCGCAAGGTGGAGGCGGACAGCAACCGCTCCGCCGACACGCACCTGCACGTCTTCCCGCTGCCGGAGAGCTGGGACGTCGACCTCTACCTCAAGGACGAGTCGGTGCACCCCACCGGCTCCCTCAAGCACCGGCTCGCGCGGTCGCTGTTCCTCTATGCGCTGTGCAACGGCTGGATCGCTGAGGGCACCACGATCGTCGAGGCGTCGTCGGGCTCCACGGCCGTCTCGGAGGCGTACTTCGCGCGGTTGCTGGGGCTGCCCTTCGTCGCGGTGATGCCTGCCTCCACCTCGAGCGGCAAGATCGACCTCATCGAGTTCCACGGCGGCAGCTGCCACCTCGTCGACGACCCGCGGACGATGTACGACGTCGCGCGCCGGCTGGCCGCGGACTCCGGCGGGCACTACATGGACCAGTTCACGTTCGCCGAGCGGGCGACCGACTGGCGCGGCAACAACAACATCGCGGAGTCGATCTTCGAGCAGCTCTCCCTGGAGCGGCACCCGGTGCCGGCGTGGGTGGTCGTCGGAGCAGGCACCGGTGGCACGTCCGCGACCATCGGCCGCTTCGTGCGCTACCGGCGCTACGGCACCCAGGTCTGCGTCGTGGACCCGGAGAACAGCGCCTTCTTCGAGGGCTGGGCCTCCTCCGACGCCACGGTCACCACCGGGCTCGGGTCGCGCATCGAGGGGATCGGCCGGCCCCGGGTCGAGCCGTCCTTCGTCCCGTCCGTGGTGGACGCGATGCTGTCGGTGCCCGACGCCGCCTCGGTCGCCGCGATGCGGTGGTGCTCCACCGTCACCGGCCGGCTCGTCGGCGGCTCGACGGGGACCGCGATGTGGGGCGCGCTGCGGCTGGTCGCCTCGATGCGGTCCGCCCACACTCCCGGCAGCGTCGTCACGCTGCTCTGCGACGGTGGGGAGCGCTACTCCGGCACCTACTACGACGACGACTGGCTGAGTGTCCAGGGCATCGACATCGCGCCGTACACCGCGACCCTGGAGACCTTCTACGACACCGGCACCTGGACCGAGCCCATCCTCTGAACCCGAGCCGGGTGCGTCACAGTCGCGAATGACGGTGGTCTCCTCGGGGTACCTCGCCGGTCCTTTCCACGAACCGGAGGTCCCACGATGCGTGTCCCGATGCCGAGAGGACCGGTCAGCCGAGCCGTCGTCGCAGCCCTGCGCGACGGCACCCCCCTCGACGTGGACGACCTCGTCGTCGAGGTGGCCGGTGCCACCGGCGACGTGCTGCTCGACGAGGACCTGCAGATCGCGCTGTGGACGGCCTACGAGCTGCACTACGGGGGGCTCGAGGACGTCGACGAGGAGTGGGAGTGGGACCCCGACCTGCTCCGGGTCCGCCGGGCGCTCGAGACCAGGCTCGAGGACCGGCTG
>JBDSVV010000338.1:0-4522 GCA_039927035.1 Ornithinibacter sp.
CGCCGCCTGCTGGGTGGGGTGTTCCTCGGGTCTACACGTCGAGGTGGAGGCGTATGCCGGCACCGAGATCCCTGGCCACGCTGTCGCCGCCGATGAACCCGACGGCCCAATAGAAGGGCAGCGCTTGGGGGTTGCCGACAACCCACAAGCAGCCACGTCCCGACTCTCGTAGTTCCGCGACAGCGTCCTCGATGAGGCCCCGTGCGACACCACGTCGGTGCCACTGCGGATCGACGAACAGGTCCTCGAGCTCGCCGTCGCCGTTGTCACCTAGGGCTACCGTGGCGAACCCCAGGATCCCGTCCGCGCCCTGCCGGCCGTTCTCCGCCACCCGGGTACGGCCGTCGGCGACCGCGTCCCCGGTGAAGTGGAGGAACTGCGGGTGGGCCAACAACAAGGGGGCGTCCTGGGGGTTGGACAGCGAGGCCGTTCGGAACACCCGCCTCAAGTCGGGCAGATCCGCTGGAGCCGCTGTTCGGATCCTCAGGGCGGGGCCTATGAGGCCGGTCATGGTCGCAGTCCAACATCGCTCGAAGCCGTGGTCAACCCCGGGTGGAGCGCCGCTGTCCGCCGGGGCGCCAAGTAGCTCACCAGTACGCCTGTAGATGCAGGAACTGCATGAGTCATATCGCCGCGGCTGCCCTACCGACCTCGCCAGGCGGAAGTGACGGCAGGCCGGGAGGGAGACTCACCGCTGACGGGCGTCCCAGTTGAGGACGCGTAGAGCCCGCAGGGTGTTCCACCTGCTTGGTTGTCCATCGCCGGCCTCGAAGTGGAACTGCGTCTGACCCGAATGCGTGTTCTCCAACACCCACCGGCCGTCCAGCCCACGCTTGTCACGCACGAGCTGGACCGCCTCGGCGGTCCGACCATCCGGGGCGCCCCCGCCCAGCCGGAAGTAGTCCAGGGCGCGCAGCACGTCGTAGTGCCAACGAGGCGGCCAGGAGAACTGCAGCCAGCCCGCGACCGGCACCTCACCGGTGCTCTTGCGCCGAAACAGGTGCCGCTGCAACAGGTACTCCTCACCGCGGCGCCGAGACTCGGTGACCGGGACACTCCCGCCCGAACGTTCGTACTCCAGCAGGCCCTCGAGCACGCAGATCGTCGAGTCGAAGGAGGCGACGGTGGAGCCGTGCTCGCGCTCACAGTTCCAGCCACCGTCCATCAGTTGCTCCTCGAGCAGACCCAACACCAGCCGATCGACGTCGACACCGAAGTAGGCGCCGATGGCCAACGTTCGACCGTTGATGCACGGCTCGACCTCCCCGTCGAAGAACGCCTGCCCGTCGTGTTCCCACCGGCAGTTCGCCGCCACCAGCGGAATCGTCGTCCGCGCCGCCCCGCTCGTCGGATCAAGACCCAGATCGCGCAGCACCCTCAGCGTGGGCAACGTCGAGGTCCAAGGCTGACCCTGTGAGAAGTCAGGCTGGATGCCGGCCCGCCAGTCATCAGCCACACGCCGCGGGAAGCACGCACCCCCGTCCCACTGCCCGTCGGCATCGCGCATCGCCAACAACCTAGCTCCCCAGCCCTCGGTCTCGACCCGGGCCCGCTCATCGGCCACCTGACCCGAGGGCGACCCGAGCAGATCGCTGTGCACCTGCCACCGAATCGCAGGATCGCCCTCGAGGAGCCAGTCGATGACCTCCATGATCGCGATCCTAGGACCCGGCCCCACGCCGCGTCACGACGCGCGCACGCGCGCCGCGCACAGCGGCTGCAACCTGCGTCGCTCAGCCTGTCGACCTGTCCCACTTCGCCGCGAGACAACCGCACAATGCACGAAGGTGACGGCGGCCGACATCGTGATGGGTCACCTGCTTTCTGATGGTGATTCGGTCGATGAGGTCGCCGTAGCCGTGCTGGTTGAGGTAGTCGCGGAGGTACTCGACGTGGCTCTGCAGCACGGGCTGGGCCACGTACCGCTCGAGGACTCGCCGCTCCCTCTTGATGTCTCCGCGTGCACGGCACAGGTCGGCGACGTCGAGGGCCCCGGCTGGATGGGTACCGATGTCGATGGGCCCGACGCGGTCGAACTCTTCGAGGATTGCCGTTGCGTCCGGGAACCGGTCGAGCCACGGGAGGCCGACACCACGAAGCGCCTCGCCGGCTTCGGTAGAGGCGTCGAGGTCGTCCAGGCGCCACCAGAAGTCTGTCCACTCTCCCGTTAGGAGTCGCCCGACCGTCTCGCGGAGCTGGCAGTCGTAGTCGTTGATCCAGGAACTACGCGGGGTTCCGTTCCGGGTCATCTCCGGGACGTAGACGCCGAAGTCGATGCGGAAGGACCCGTACCTGCGCTCCCGCAGGCCGGGGACCGCGGTCCAGGCCGGTGGTTCCGTCGGGGCCATCCAGAAGTGGACCAAGTGAACGAGGCCGTCGTCGGCGGCGCGGTTGAATCCGTGACGCCGCTTTCGGAAGCCTGCCTGCTTCAACGTCGGCGCGTGATCGGCGACTATGGCGGCCATGGCACGGGCTTCCGCTGTCTGCTCCGCCACCACTCCAGTATGCCGACAAGACAGGCGGCCCCCTCGATGTGTGTGCGTCTATCCGCCGCCTAATCGCGCCTCTCCAATGCTTCCCCAACCGCAGCGGTGTCAGTGACGCAAGGCACCATGTGCTGCATGAACGAGATTGTCCTTTCCCTGGTGTCGGTCGCCTTCGGCGCACTCGTCTCGGGCGGTGTCGGGTACACCCTTGGGGTTAGACGCGAGCGCGACGCTGAACGGCGCATCCGAGAGCGCGAGGCCGCCTTGGCGCTCGTGAAGCCTTTGCGGGAGCTTCAACGTCTGTTGCGGAGCCATGGGCGGGATTCGGTCGCGAAGGAGGAAGCGGCCTCTGCTTTTCTGGCATGGGCGCAGGCGTACGACGATCACGGTCGCCGCCTACCGCTGCAGTGGCGGCGGATGAACCGAAGCGTCCGCGACGCGGCAGGAACGGTCTTCGGAGGAGTTTCGCTGATCCATTTGCGTCCTGACATCAAGCACTTCGATCTGGGCGAACCCGATGAGATGTGGCAAGACTTTGCCGACGACTACATCGCGGCATCGATTTTGATCTGGGGCGACTCAAGCCGAGAGCCGTCGAAGCAGGTGTTGGGCTACGACGACTGGCTGGTGAAGACCGATCGGCGGGAGCCTCTCAGCAAGCGCCGCAGCCAACTCGCGAGCGGGTGATCGCATCCAATCGTCGACTCGAGGGCAGAGTGGTGTGAACCGCGGACAACACCGTTCCGATCGAGCCCAACATCACGTGCATACTGCCGCCAACGCAGCGGGATACCGGATTTGGCCGATGAGCGGGAGGTCGCGCCTGAGGGCTTGGTGAACCTCACCCCGCGGGTGGCCGGCGGAAGGCCCAAATGCGCCGTAAGGGGAGGAAACGTGGCTACGGCGCCCTGGCGCAGGGCACAGGCCTCGAGACTCCTGCGATGTCGGCGTGAGCCAGGTACACGCGGTTCGCGCCGGCGATCTGTGCGGCAACTCGGCAGGACGTCCCGTAGCCCCGGATGGCGTGCACCTGGGTGCCGACTTTGATGAACGCTGCGTCACCGTCCACCGGTGGGCCGGGCTCGGCGTGGAACTTGAGGACGCTGAGCTCGCACTTGACCCGCCCTACGACGGACCCCAGCTGATCGGCTGGCACGGCAGGAACCCTCCCCTCGAGATCAGCGACGTACTGAGTCCCGTCGAGCTGCATGAAGTCCACCCAGGACACCTGTACCGTGGAGTCGCCTGTCGTCGGTGCACGGAGACACGCTGACCCTCGCGCCGCACCGGGGCGCGAGGTGATCGAAGTCGTCGGCTCGCCGCCACCGGTCGCAACGCCGCTGACGCTCGCGCAACCCGCGAGGCTCAGCAGTGCGACCCCAAGGACCGCTGCGATGTTCACTGGCTTCATGATGGTCCGACGGCCCCAGGTGCACTTTTCGTTCCACTCAGAAGCGGTCCGCCCCCGCCGCGAACCACCATCGCGAAGGTGCGTCCTTTAGCCGCGAGCTGTGTGCACCGGGCCCCGCGTTGTCACCAGCCTGGGGGTTGACACTGTCAGGAAGAGTTGGCTGTGGCGGCGCGGGCGATCTCGAAGAGGTGCTCGGTGTGTGATCCGGTGTCGATGGCGCCCACCGCCCCCGCGAGCGTCAGGGCCAGCACGGCAGCCGTCAGTGCACGGCGGGGCCTGGGCGCCGGCGCAAGCATGGCGCTGGTGCGCACGAGCGCGATGGCGTCCGTCATCCGCAGCGCGATCCGGGCGCCGACAGGTGGCATCGGGCCGGTGCCTCCGCCCTGGGCCGCCAGGCTGGCGCGCGCCACGGCCCGCGCCACCACGGTGCGCTCCCCGACGGCCTGGGCCGCGGCCTCGTCGGCCCATCGCTCGACGGCCGCGCCCACTGCGCGCGCCAGGGGACGCAGCAACGGGTTGGCCGCTGCCGACAGCTCGGCGGCCTGGATGTACAGGTGGTGGCGGTGGCTTAGGTGCGCGGCTTCGTGGGCGAGCAGGACGCGGCGCTCGGCGGCGGGCAGGGCTC
>JBDSVV010000339.1:0-6017 GCA_039927035.1 Ornithinibacter sp.
CACGTGCTCCTGCCCGATGACGTCGGCGAACGTCTCGGGGCGATAGCGGCGATACAGGGCGGTGCTCACTGCACCGACCCTAGTCGCGATGCCGGACACCCGGGATGCCGTGTCACCGGCCCGCGGCGGGTCGGGGGTGTGCTGACCTCGACCGCCCGGCACGGGCAGCACGATGGCCCCCGTGGCTGTCCACGGGCTGGACGTGATGCCCGATCAGCGGGCTCTGGCGACGAGCTCGATCTCGACGGCAGCACCAAAGGGGCAGTCCGGCCACACCGACCGTGGTGCGGTCGGGGTGCGGCTCGGTGGAGACGCCGGCCTGGATCGCGGTGACGGTGGTGAAGTCCACGAGGTCGGTGAGGGAGACGTTGACCTTGATGACGTCGGCGCAGGTGCAGCCGGCGCTGGTGAGGACGGCCTCCAGCTTGGCGAAGACCTGCTTGGTCTGCTCGTCGATGCCTCCCTCCACGAGAGCTCCGGTCTGCGGGTGCAACGGCGCCTGGCCGGACAGGAAGAGCAGCCCACCCTCCCGGGACGGCGTGCCAATAGGGACCGACGGCGGTCGGTGCCGCCGCGGTGTGGACTGCGTGCCGGGGTGGTGCTCGCGGCCGGATCACTGAGCACCTGGCAGATGCAGGAGATCGCCCTCGGGAGGGCTACAGCGAGACGGCATTCGTCACGGGGCCAACCCGTGGCGCCGTGCCGATCGTGATGCGCACCATCGGGTCACTGCCCAGCCCCACCACCTGCGTTGCCCTGCAGGTGCGACACCTGGCCGAGGTGCTGGATGCGCTGAGGTGGTCACAGCAAGCCCTGGACCAGCACCTGCCTCCCCCCGATCGGCTGCGGTGGCAGCAAGCACCCCGTTCTCGTCGCCCGCAACCTGGGCCTGCTCCAGGCTCTGGCCTACGATTTCGATGCACTTCAACGGTTGTGCCGGGCCCCTGACTGGATCACGGTGCAGCTGGTCGCCGCGACCGCGCCCCTGGCCTCGCGGGCCAGGACCCCTTCCCCTGGGCGGGGTGGTCGACGACCCGGTCACTGGTCAAGCAGCAGCTGCGGCCTTCGCGGGCTCTCTGCGCGCCCACGAACGTGCCGCCACCGGAGGCACGTTCGTGACCACCCAAGGGGTGGAGATGGGGCGCCCGAGCACGATCTCCGTGGAACTGCTTGAAGGGGCTGCCCTGGTCAGCTGCGCAGGAACCCGCATCGGCCCGCCGCGTGGCACCTCGCCACTCAGGCGGCGACCGCATCCGCTCACCGCCTCAGCCCGGGTCACCTCAGCCGTGCGGGGGCTCTGACGGCCTCTCAGCGCTCGTCTCGACGCCCCGGTAGCCGTCGTCGTCGATCTGCGGGACGAGGGGGTATCGGCGAGCGTGGGTCTCCAGCAGTGACACGACGGCGGCTGTGAGCGGAATGCCGATGAGGGCGCCGATCGGCCCCCACAGGGCCACGCCGACGAAGACCGCCCCGAGCGCGATCGGCGCGCTGACATCCATGACGCGCCTGGACACCAGAGGGGTGAAGACGTAGGTCTCGATCTGCTGGTAGATGAGTGCGAAGAGGACGACCCACACGACATCGACGGGGTCATCGAACAGTGCCACCAGCACCGCCGCGACGACTCCGATGTAGGTGCCCACCATGGGAACCAGCTGGGCCGTGATGCCGGCCAGAAGCGCCAGGGGAAGCCAGCCGGGCAGTCCGATCGCCCAGAACAGGACGGCGTGAGCACCGGCCGAGAGAGCGATGAGCACGAGCTTGGAGATGACGTATCCACCCGTCTTGGCCAGCGTGGTCTGCCAGACGCTGCCAAAGATGTGCTGCTGCCCGGGAGGGAACCAGGACGCGAGCGAGGCCAGCAGGCTCGGTCCGGCCCCGGCCAGGTAGAGGGCAAAGACAAGGACGGTGAGGAGATCGAAAGTCACGGACCCCAAGGAGCCGAGGACCCCGAACGCGCCTTGCGCGACGGTGCTGCCCCAATCGGACAACCGGCTGACGTCGATCCTCGAGGTGATGGTATTCGGGTCGAGAGAGAGGTGGAATGCGTGATTTGCCCAAGAGACGGAGCTGTCCACGATCTGCGGCCAGGACGTCGCGAGCTGGGTGATCTGCTGGGCCAGCGCGGTGCCGAACAGGGCCACGAGGCCGAGCGCGACGATGATGGCGCCGGTGCCGGTCGCGGCAGTGGCCAGGCCCCGGCGCCAGCCGTGGCGCATCAACCACGCGATCTCGGGCTCCATGGCAGCGGCGACCAGCCATGCCAAGAGCAGGAGGAAGAGAAAGTGGGCCAGTGCCCCGAAGGCCCACATGGCGAGCATCCACAGGGAGATTGCGACCAGCACGAAGACGACCGATCGGCGCAGCGCCACAGGCTCGAAAGCAATCCAGTGGGTGGGCTCGCCGCGGTGCGGACCCGGCCTGCTGGGGGGCAGCGACGGCGCCGCTGGGGCGGGGCCGTCCCGCCTCGGCTCCTCAGTGGTCGCCGGAGGCTGGGAGGTGACGAAGAGCCGTCGGATGCGCTCGCCGATCGTCGTCATGGCATCTCCTCGTGCACTGCTCGGGACCATGGCCCATTATCGGCTTCCCCCCCGGTCCCGAGTCGGCTCGGCCCGAGCCACCTTTGGACGATGGAGCGTGTGTCCTGCCCTGTCCCGTCAGGTCCTCAGGCCCTCGAACACATCAGCCAGCACCGGGGTATTGCGGGGGCGCGGCGGCCAGGCCACCACGTGGAACTCGCGCTTGGCATAGCGCCGCCACTCCATGTCCTCTCCCTCGGGATCGAAGAGGGCCGCTCGCTGGGTCGCGTGCGCCTTCAGCCCGGCGACGATCGCGTCGGCGACGGACCTGGTGTCGACGAGCACCCCGATGTCTTCGTCGGGCACGGAGCGCAGGTGAAAGGTGACGCCGGGGTCCCAGCGGCCGAGACCGCGGGCCGACCGGGCTGCCTGGTGACGTGCGAAGGGGGTGGCGGCGATGGCCGTGTGCAGGAGCCGGTGGAGGCCAGGCCCGCCCTGGGTTCGGACCAGGTGGAAGGCGTCGTCGGTCGCCCGCCCGATGGCGATGTGATCGGGGTGCCCGGTGATGCCGTCAGGACCGAACGTGACGACGACGTCCGGTCGTTCCTCGCCCAGGAACACGGACACCTCCTCGACGAGCCTTCCATGACCGATTGCTGCCACGGCTCCGTCGTCGTGACCGAGCCAGACGTGCCGGTCCGGAACGCGACCGACGGCCCGCCACGCCTCTTCGTCCTCCATCCGACGATGCAGTCCCAGGGAAGAGGGCTCCACCGCGAGCCCGCGGGCGACCTCTCCGGCCGCTCCGTCAGTGGCATGGAGCACGCACAGGGTGAACCCCCTGTTCCGTGCATGCAACGCCACCGTTCCGTAGGTGGAGTAGCTCTCGTCATCAGGATGCGCGAAGCACAACCCGAGGGAACCCGACTCGGTGCTCGAGGACATCGTTGGTCCCTTCATCTCGTCGAGGGCGAAGGCCCGGCGTGGCGACTCCCTCCGAGAATGCTCCCGTGCTCCGCACCTCTGCACGCCTTTGCCCATCGCGCATGGAATGATCCCTGACGAGAATCCCCCACAGAAGGAGCGATGTCGATGCAGATGAAGCTGGAACTCATCCCGCTGCCGGTTTCTGACGTGGACCGGGCCATCGCGTTCTATGCCGACAAGCTCGGCTTCACGAAGGACTTCGACGTGCACCCGAGCCCTAGCGTCCGGGTCGTGCAGCTGACACCAGAGGGCTCGAGCTGTTCGGTCGGTTTCGGGACGGGGCTGGCTGTGTACGAGGCAGAGCCCGGAAGCGTCAGGGGCGTGCACCTGGTGGTGGAGGACATCGTCAAGGCGCGTGCCGACCTCGTCCGCCGAGGCGTGGAGGTCGGCGAGATCCGGGACTTCGGAGGCGGCGTGAAGGGCGCAGACTTCTCTGACCCCGACGGCAACTCATTCGAGCTCCAGGAAATGGCGTGGCGCAAGGGTACGAATCACTAGGAGAGCGGCTTCGCTGCACCCCCGCACGGTGAGGCTCCTGGGGTGCATGGGTGCGGATCGACGTGTCGGCGGCGGGGACTGACGCCACTAGACGGCGCCGCTGGCGAGCCCTGCCCCCCAGGGCGATGGAGGCCGAGGGAGAGCGCGATGAGAGGCAGCACACCGAGCAGCGCCCCCTGAAGGGACGGCACCACACGGTGACCGTCTCGAGCTCGGCGGTGCTGGGCCCCACCGCGGACCAGACCCTGGGGCCGCGCACCGAGACGGCCCATCTTCGCCGAGCCCACCTGCACGTAGGGGAGCCGGCGGACGGCTTCCTCGCCCTCCCACGCAGGAGCAAGGGTTTCCTGGGGCTCGCCGGCGTTCTGTGGGATGGCTGTTCGGTGATCGGGCCCCGGGGTGACTCTTACCCCCGCGCCGCTCTGGACTGCGGGAACGATCGAGATCGTGGTCCCGGAGCTGCGCGACGCCGGCACAAGGCGCAGCTCCTTGCCGAGCCCGACCTGAGCGACCAGTCGGTCAACGGGTAGTCCCCTCGCCACCTGGCACACATGTTTTCGGCGCGCTCAACGATCTCCGCCGGGCTCATGCGCTCTTGGTCGCCGTGCACAAGAACACGCCGAACTCTCGGCCGCCCTTGAGGATGGTCGTGGCGTCGACGAAGCGGACATCGGTGAATCCAGCGTGGGCCAACTGCTCCGCGAGTCCTCGCCTGTCGAATCCGTGATGACCGTCGAAGTCGATCTTCTCGGCGTGGAACGCGCCCTCGGGATCCTCGTCAAGGTCCGCAATGGCCAGCCGGCCACCGGTGACCAACAGCCGCGCCACGGACCGCAGCAGCCCATCGAGGTCCTGAACGTGATGCAACGCCATGGAGCTCCACACCACGGCGTAGGCGCCGTCCAAGGGGCCCGTCGTGAGGTCTGCCCGGACAGCGCGCAGTCGGTCACTGAGTCCGGCGGCCTCGATCCGCTCCTGAGCCACCTGCACCATTCCGGCGGAAGGGTCTGTCAGGACGACGGAACCGACCCGTTCGGAGAGCAGGATGCTCAACCGGCCGGTGCCACATCCGACGTCGAGTGCCTTCATCCCAGGGCTGAGGGCAACGGCCTGCTCGATGGCCCGGGCCACCGCAACCTGCCGCTCCTCGTGGCCGGGGGCGTCGTCCCACGTCGCTGCTTCGTCGTCGAATCGCTGGTGTTCGTGCATGCGCTCGACCCTAGGCCTGCGGCTGCCGAACCAGACCCTTCACGGGCGGCCGACGGACCAACTTGGCCGGCCCGCCGCATCGACCGATCATCCCTGCACGTAACACCGGGCCACGAGGGGCACTCTTTGGATGAGCAGGCTTCGAGTCGGGACGACCATCTGGACATGACCGCCCCGGGAGGGAGCATCACGATGGTGTGGAACGACGGATGGCGCGCAATGATGGATGTGGGTGACGGGTGGGGCGCAATGATGGGTTCCCACGGTGGCCGGGGTGGCCTCGCGTGGCTGGGGATGGGACCGGGGTCAACTGGTGGTCGTAGGCCTCATCGTCCTCGTCGTGGTGTTCGCCGTCGGGGGGCTGGGGCACGACCGGAGCCGAACAGTCGCCGGCACATCACCCCCCGCGACGGGTTCCCCCACGGCGCAGCAGATCCTCGAGGCGCGATTCGCCAGCAGTGACCTCTCCGAGGAGGAGTACCGGCACCGACGTGAGGTCCTGCACGGAGGGTGAGCGTGCATGCCGCAGGGCACCGCATCACTGCCCGCCGGCTCGATGCCCACCGCACATGAAGGGGCGTCCTCGCGTGCACACCGAGCGCCCACGCACAGATGCGGAGCCCCTCAGAAGCGAGCGGCAATCGGGAGGTGTATCCGGAACGTGGTGGTGTGCCCTTCGGTGTCCACCAGGGTGATGTCGCCGCCGACGTCGCGTGCAGCCTCTCGGGCCAGCCACAGCCCAAGACCTCCCGCGACGCTCGCATCGCGGGAGCTCACCCAGGCGTCGAAGACATGGGGGGCGAT